>JBGPNG010000139.1:0-5432 GCA_041487395.1 Dongiaceae bacterium | reverse complement strand
GATTTGCAGAGGGCGGTTCCACGAGCTATCTGTTTCAAAAATACGGCCTGGCCGTTGCCGACATCGTGAGAGCCTATCAGCAAGCCAAAAAACGATTTGACAAGATCAGCGCCTAAGCAGGTTTCACGTGATTGAGCCACAATTGGCACGGCTACTCTTTCCAATCGTCATGCCCGTGCCTCGTCACGGGCATCCACGTCTTTCTGCTGCGCGGCTCAAGAAGTCGTGGATGCCCGGGTCACGGCCTTCGGCCGGCCCGGGCAAGACGGAGACGTGTGGCCCGTTCAACGAATCCCTGCTTAGCCGGGACGGGTTTGTCTTTAGATCCGTGCGAACGGATTGTCCGGGCGATTGAGGCTGGCGCGTTGCGGCAGGCGGCGACGCTGACGCCGGGGCAGACTGGCGGGTAGCAGGCGTGTGCGTCTCTATAGCTCCCGCAAGCGGAACAGCGCGATTTTGTGGACTTCGTCGAGAGCGGTGCGGAACTCGCTCGCCGCGTCATTGCCGAGGCGCCGTTCGAAGGCGGTCAGAATCTCGGCCCGGGTCCGGTCCTTGACCGCCATGATGAAGGGAAACCCGAATTTCGCCTTGTAGGCGTCGTTGAACTGGCTGAAGCGCTTGAATTCCTCACCTGTGCATTCGTCGAGCCCGGCGCCCGCCTGCTCCGTCTTCGAATGGGCCGTAAGTGCGCCCACGGCGAGCCGGCCGGCAAGATCGGGATGGGCGCGCAGCAGGGCGAGTTGTCGCTCCCTCGGCGCCGCCTCGACCGCCGCGATCATTGCTTCATGCATAATCGCGATGCGATCATGCCGGGGGGCGAGCCCGGTTTCGAAAACCGTCTCGGCGATCCAGGGCGAATGTTCATAGGCTGCGCCGAAGTGGGACACAAAAGCGTCGCGTTCCAGTCCCGTCGGCAGCTGTTTGAAACGTTGCGTCGACACCCGTTCCAACCTTTTCCCGGCACCTGGAAGACTACCGCAAATTCATTGAATATCGACGTGATCAAAGCAAATCGAACCGCTCGAAGCCGGCACCGGTCAGTTCGCTGGCGCCCACGGGCGCCAATCGCGCTTCTCTCCGATCGCACAGCTTGCCGCATGTTGGCCCTCCGAAGAAAACCTTGATTTACAATAAGTTGAAAACCTAAGCGGTATTGGTAATTCAGGCGCAAGGCGCGTTCGGCATGGTTGGCGAAGACCCCCGAGATCGCGAATTTGGGCGGCATTATCAAAAAGTACTTTATGGTATTTCATAGACGGTTTTCGCCGCCGGATGGCCCGTTCTATGCAATTCTTGACCGCTGGGACAACAAGCTGCCGGTCCGAAGAAATCCGGCGCCAAAATTGGGCAATATGAACGCCCGGAACGGAAGCGGATGGGACGGCTGACGACCCATGTCCTGGACACGGCCCATGGTCGACCGGGGGCCGGCATTGCCATCGAGCTTTATCGCATCGGTGCGACGCGCGAGCGCATCGCGCATTCCACCACCAATGCCGACGGGCGCTGCGACCGGCCGCTGCTGGAAGGTGATTTCTTCGCCGCCGGCGTCTACGAACTCGTTTTCCGGGTTGGGGACTACTTCGCCGCGCGCGGCATCGTGCCGCCCCAGCCCAGATTCCTCGACGAGGTCGTCATCCGCTTCGGCATCGCCGACCCGGCCCAGCATTACCATGTGCCGTTGCTGATCTCGCCCTATAGTTATTCGACATATCGGGGAAGCTAGGAAACCGAATCAGGCATGGTCCAGGGCATAAGATTCCTGTTGGGTGACAAGCTTCGCGAGATCGACGTCATCGATCCGACCATGACGGTGTTGAACTATCTGCGCCTGGTGGAAGGCCGCTGCGGCAGCAAGGAAGGCTGCGCGGAAGGCGACTGCGGCGCTTGCACCGTCGTGCTGGGCGAACTCGACGGCGAGCGGATCGCTTATCGCGCGGTCAATTCCTGCATCCAATTCGTGCCCACGCTGAACGCCAAGCAATTGCTGACGGTCGAAGACCTGCAATCGCCCGCCGGCGAATTGCATCCGGTGCAGCAGGCGATGGTCGAGAACCATGGCTCGCAATGCGGATTCTGCACGCCGGGCTTCGTCATGTCCCTCTTCGCTTTGTTCCATGACCCGGCACCGATCGATCGACAGGGCATCGACGATGCACTCGCCGGAAATCTTTGCCGCTGCACCGGATATGGCCCGATCATTGCCGCGGCCGAGAGCATGCGCAGGATTGCACCCTCGGATCGTTTCGCCGCGAAAGAGGCCGAGGCCGTTGCCGCGCTCACGGGTTTGCAAGGTGGTGCAGTCGCCCGCGTCGAAGGCGCCGATGGTCGACTTTATCTCGCCCCGCGCAAGCTCGACAGGCTGGCCGAACTCGCGCTCTCGTATCCCACGGCTTGCCTGCTGGCCGGGGGAACCGATGTGGGCCTCTGGGTCACCAAACAGCAGCGCCGCCTGGATCCCGTGATCTATCTGGGCGAGGTCGAGGAGCTGCAGCATCTCGTCTTCGGCGCCAAGACCATCGAGATCGGCGCCGGTGTCACCTACGCCAGACTGCTGCCCGTGCTGGCCGCGGAATATCCCGATTTCGGCGAGCTCCTGCGCCGCCTGGGCTCGGCCCAAATTCGCACCAGCGGCACCATGGGCGGCAATGTCGCCAACGGCTCCCCCATCGGCGACAGCCCGCCGGCGCTGATTGCGCTCGATGCGCGGCTCGTGCTGCGCCAGGGCAAAGAGCAACGGGAGATCGCGCTGGAAGACTATTTCATCGGCTACGGCAAACAGGATCGCCGGCCGGGCGAGTTCGTCGAGAAAATCCTGCTGCCGCGTCGCGACCCCGCGCGCGTCTTCCACTGCTACAAGATTTCCAAGCGCTTCGATCAGGACATCGCCGCCTCCCTTGGCGCTTTCAACCTGAAACTCGAACAAGGCCGGGTGGCCGATATCCGGATCTGCTTCGGCGGCATGGCCGCGACACCGAAGCGGGCGCTGTCTTGCGAGAAGGCGCTGATCGGCAGGCCCTGGACGCGCGAAACGGTGACGCAGGGTCAGGCGGCCTTGCGCCGAGACTACGCGCCCATCAGCGATATGCGCGCAAGCAAGGCCTATCGCAGCCTTGTGACCGAAAACCTTCTTCTCAAGTTCTTCAACGAGACGACCGAGCCCGACGCCGAAACCCGCGTCGTCGGCATTTCCGCGAGGGTTGCCCATGGCTGACCCGGCGCTCGATCCCGCGCGCGATCTCGAAGGCGGCGTGCATCGCGCGATTGCCCATGACAGCGCCCGCAAACATGTGACCGGCGAGGCGATCTATACGGACGATATCCCCCAGCCCGTCGGGCTGTTGCATCTCGCAGCCGGGCCGGCCGAGCGGGCTCATGCGCGAATCCGCAAGCTCGACTTGAGCAAAGTCCGCGCCGCACCGGGTGTCGTCGCGGTGCTGACCACCAAGGACATTCCGGGCGTCAACGATGTCAGCCCCGTGGGCGCCAATGACGATCCGGTCTTCGCCGTCGAGGAAGTCTTGTTCCACGGCCAGGTCCTGTTCGCCGTCGCCGCCGAGAGTTTCCAGGCGGCCCGCAACGCGGCCAAGCTCGCCCTTGTCGAATACGACGACCTGCCCGCCATTCTCTCCATCGAACAGGCGCTCGCGGCCAAAAGCTTCGTCCTCGACTCCCATGTGATGCGCCGCGGCAATGCCGCCGCGGCAATCGACACGGCGCCCGAACACCTGAAAGGCCGCATCCATATGGGCGGCCAGGACCATTTCTATCTCGAAGGGCAGGTGTCGCTGGCCCTGCCGATGGAGGATGGCGACGTCCTCATCCACTGCTCGACACAGCACCCATCCGAAGTACAGCACAATGTCGCCCGCGTCCTGGGCCGGCCCGACAATGCGGTGACCGTCGAAGTGCGACGCATGGGCGGCGGGTTCGGCGGCAAGGAAACGCAGGCCTGCCAATGGGCCGCCATCGCCGCGCTGACGGCCGTCAAGACCGGGCGGCCGGCGAAATTCCGCCTCGAGCGCGACGACGACATGATCATGACCGGCAAGCGCCACGGCTTCCTGATCGACTATGACGTCGGCTTCGATCGTCAGGGGCGCATCCGTGGAATCGAGTTCATGCAGGCCGCGGACTGCGGCTATTCCGCCGATCTTTCCGGCGCGATCGCCGACCGCGCCATGTTCCACGCCGACAACGGCTACTACCTCGACAACGCCACCATCACCTCTCACCGCTGCAAGACCCATACGGTATCCAATACCGCCTTTCGCGGCTTCGGCGGACCGCAAGGCATGATCGGCATCGAGCAGGTGATGGATGCCATCGCGCGCCATCTGGGCAAAGACCCGCTCGAGATCCGCAAGATCAATCTCTACGGCAGGGGCGAGCGCAACATCACGCCCTACCACCAGACCGTCGATGACAATGTGCTGCCGGAAATCCTGGCCGAGCTGGAGGCCAGTGCCGACTACGCCGGCCGCCGCGCCGCGATAAGAACCTACAACGCCGCCAACCCCTATCTGAAAAAGGGCCTCGCCCTCACCCCGGTCAAATTCGGCATCTCTTTCACCACCTCGCATCTCAACCAGGCCGGAGCGCTGTTGCACATCTACGCCGACGGCAGCGTCCATCTGAACCACGGCGGCACCGAAATGGGCCAGGGCCTGTTCATCAAGGTGGCACAAGTCGTGGCCGAAGAACTTCAGATCGACCTCGACCGCATCAAGATCACCGCGACCACGACGGGCAAGGTACCGAACACCTCGGCCACCGCCGCCTCCTCCGGCTCGGACATCAACGGCATGGCCGCACAGGCCGCGGCCCGGACGCTGAAGCAGCGGCTCATCGATTTCGCGGCCGCACAATATGGCGTGCCGGCGAGCGAGGTAACGTTCCTGCCCAACCGCGTTCGCGTGGGCGGGAGGGATATCGCGTTCCCGGCATTGGTGAAGCAGGCCTATCTGGCACGCATATCGCTGTCGGCCACGGGTTATTACGCCACGCCGAAGATCCATTACGACCGAGCCGCGGCGCGCGGCCGGCCTTTCTACTACTTCGCCTATGGCGCGGCGGCGAGCGAAGTGCTGGTCGATACGTTGACCGGCGAATACAAGGTCGCCCGCGTCGATATCCTGCATGACGTGGGCAAATCGCTGAACCCGGCCATCGATTTCGGTCAGATCGAAGGTGGCTTCATCCAGGGCGTGGGCTGGCTGACCAGCGAGGAACTTCATTGGGACGAGAGCGGACGGCTGCGCACCCATGCGCCCAGCACCTACAAGATTCCAGCTTGCAGCGACCGGCCGGCGGATTTCCGCATGAAGTTGTTGGTCGGCAACGAAAATAAGGAACCGACGATCTTCCGTTCCAAGGCGGTGGGGGAGCCGCCCTTGATGCTGGGGATCTCCGTATTCCGCGCTTTATCGGAT
>JBGPNG010000138.1:0-5441 GCA_041487395.1 Dongiaceae bacterium | reverse complement strand
TGGCCCGGCTCATCATCGCCACCCCCGGACGGTTGCAAGACCTTATGGATCGAAAATTGGCCAGCCTCGGCCACGTGAAAGTGCTCGTATTCGACGAAGCCGACCGCATGCTGGACATGGGATTCATTCCCGATGTGGAGCGCATTGTCGGGCTGCTGCCGCGTATCCGCCAGACCTTGTTCTTCTGCGCCACGATGCCGCCGGAAATCCGACGCCTGGCCGATGCTTTTCTGCTCAATCCGAAAGAAATTTCGGTCAGCCCGCCCGCCTCGCCGCCAGCCCTGGTGATTCACGCCCTCGCGGTCGTTGACCAGCAGGACAAGCGCGAGAGTTTGCGCCAGCTGCTGCGCGCCGAGAACGTGCGCAATGCCGTCATCTTCTGCAACCGCAAGCGCGATGTGGACGTCTTGCATCGCTCGCTGGCCAAACATGGCTTCGACGCGGCAGCACTTCACGGCGACATGCCGCAATCGCGGCGCACCGAGACCCTGGATAAATTCCGCAACGGCGAAATCGCTGTCCTCGTGGCAAGCGACGTGGCGGCACGCGGCCTGGACATCGAGGGTCTCAGCCACGTCTTCAACTTCGACGTGCCCATCCACGCCGAGGACTACATCCATCGCATCGGCCGCACGGGCCGGGCGGGCCGTGAAGGTCATGCCTTCACGCTGGCATGCCAGAGTGACGGTCGCTTCGTGGAGGCGATCGAGAAATTGCTGGGCAAGACCATCCCGCGAATCGACCTTCCCGGCATTCCGACCGTTGGCTTTGAAGACGAAGCGGCCGGTCGCGGTCGTGGCCGGCGCGGTGCCGCACAGAGACCGCGTTCGGGCCTACCGGCCCGCAGCAGCCGGCGCGAAGATGCGCAGCCGCGTCCGGTTCGACAGCCGGTCCGCCAGGCTGAACCCGCCGCCGAGCCGCAACCAAGCGCCGCGGCAACAGGGCCGGAATTCCTGCCACCGCAGCCACCGGTAGAGCTGGCCATAGCGGAGTTACCCGTGAGAGAGCAGCATCAGCCCCAACCCCGGCCCCAACATCGCGGCCAGCGTTCCGGCCGCCAATCGGGGCGCGGCGAACGCCATGCCCGGCCGGCCGAAGCCGAATCCGATCTGCCGGTGCTCGCCTTCGGCGATCACATGCCGGATTTCCTGAAGCGGCCGGTCAAGCTGCCGCCGCTGCGCAAGGAATTCGAGGCGGCCTGAATCCGGCGCCGGCGCTTCGGCGCCGGAATGGCAGGGACGTATCTATCCTAGCTTCTCGCCACCGGCACGATCAGCGCGTCGAGCGCCACGCAACCCCTGGGTCCGGCGCGCAAGGGGTTAATGTCGATCTCCTGAATCAACCCAACAAGATCGGCGGCCAAGGTCGAAAAACGGGCCAGCGTCGTCGTCAGCGCGCCGATATCGGCGGGTGGACGGCCCCGCTTGCCGTCCAACAGCGGGCGCAGCGCCAGGCCAACGATGAGACGGCGCGCTTCGTCGTCGTCGAAGGGCGCCAACGCGCAAGCCCTGTCGGCCAGAAATTCGACCAACACGCCGCCCGCGCCCACTACGACGATCGGGCCGAATTGCGGGTCCTGTTTGGCGCCCAAGGCCAGTTCCAGCCCCTCTCCAGCCATCGGCGCAATCAAGACACGCGGCCCCAGTTTTCCAGCGACCTCCTCGTAAGCGGCACGAACTGCCGCCGCATCGCCAAGGCCGAGCTTGACGCCGCCGACGTCGGATTTGTGCAGGATGCCCGGCATCGCGGTCTTGAGGACGGCGGGATATCCGAGGTCGCGCGCCGCAAGCTCGGCCTCCGCCCCTGTTTCCACCAGGCGATGCGCTAACACCGGCACGCCATAGTCACCGAGCAACGCCATGCTTTCGGCCTCGTCCAGCGCCCCCCCTTGTTCCAGCCGGGATCGCCATTTGTCGCGCATGCCTCGGGGCGCGGGCAAGGGCTTCATCGCCGGCCGCGCGCGGAAATCGCGCCGGGCCATTTCACCCTTGATCGCGGCCAGCCCCGCGTCGAGGCCGATGAGCAGCGGAATGCCCGCTCGGGTGATGCGAATCGCCAGATCGTCGTCGCCGACGGAAGCCACATTGTTGATAACCACCAGCGGCTTCCGGCTGCGCCCATGAGCGGTCATCATCGCCGCGGCATAACCTTCGTGCCGCGTATGGCCGGTACGCGTCTCGACGCAGAGCGCGCCGATCGCGGTATCCGGATCGTCGAGCATGGCGCTCATGCAGTCGGCGAAGATGTTCTGATAGTCGTGGCCCGTGCCCCAGGCGTCGAGGGGGTTGACGGGATCGAGGCCATAGTCGAGGCGCGCCGCCAGACGCTGGCGCGTCGTCTCGTTGATCTTGGCAAAAGGCATATTCCAGGCGGCCGCCCGGTCGGCGAACAATTCGCGCTCGCCGCCGGAATCATGGACGCTGGCGATATTGCCCCTGGCGATGCGACGCGGCTGGGCAAACAGCAATAAGGCATTGGCGAACTCGTCCAGATTCTCGGTCGCAATCACGCCATGACGGCGGAACAACGCACTCTGTGCGGCATCATCCCCGACCAGCGCGCCGGAATGGGACATGGCGAGTGCCGCGCTTTCCGGCGAGCGGCCGACCTTCAGCACGACCACGGGAATGTCGCGGGCGTTGGCGAGTTCCAAGCCGGCGACAAAGCCGGCGGGATCGCGGATCGTTTCGAGAAACAATCCCACGACGCGCGTCGAGGACATGCGCAAGGCGAAGTCGAGATAATCGGCCGCGGTGGTGACCAGCTCCTGCCCGGCCGAAACAGCAAAGCTATAGGCGAAGCGCTCATCGTTGTGGACCAGGGCGGAAAAGACGGAGCCCGAATGCGCGATAAGGGCGATTGGCCCGGGCCGCACCCAGTCCGGTGGCGGAAAGCCGCAAATCCTGATTCCGGCTTCGTGATTGTAGAATCCCATGCCGTTGCCCCCGCAGAGCTGCATCCCGGCGCCACGGGCAAGATCCGCAAGTCGGCGGGTCAAGGGGGGCGTGCCATCGCCCTCCAGATAGCCGCTGGCCAGAATGGTCGCCGCGGGCACGCCGGCCGCAACGACATCGCGCAGGGAGGCTTCCAGGCGGGCGTTGGCGACCCCCAAGAGCGCGTGGTCGACCCGCTCGGGCAGTTCGGCCAGCGAGGGATAGCAGGCGATCCCGTCGATCTCGCGATAGTTCGGATTGATCGGATAGATCCGCCCTTTGAAGCCGCCGCCGCGCAAGCCCCGCAGCATGCCGTTACCCACACTGCCTTGCTTGGGCGAGGCGCCGATCAGTGCCACTGAATTCGGCAGCACCAGTTTCGCCAGCCGATGTCCGGCGAGCGACTCGCTCATTTTGGGGAACCATCGGGCTTGGGTGTTGCATCGCGTGCCAGAGCGTCGAGGGCGGCGCGCTCCTTCTCCGCAAGGGCGGCCATGACGCGGGATCGCTCTTCCTGAAGGCCGCGCAGCGCATCGATCGCGGCGGCGGCACTGCCCGGCTGCGGCACGCCGGCGAAATGGCGGGGGAACAGACCGGAGAGAAAAAGCCGGCAGATGCGCTTGGCGTCCTCGGCATCGAAACTGGTGGGATCGATCATCTGGTCGAACCAGAATCCGTCCACCATCGCGCTGATGCCATAGGCGACGTGATCGGCGCTGAGGCCGGCATAACCGCCCTCCTCGATCAGGCGTTGGAACAAGGCGCGGGTATCCTCGAAATAATGGGCTTCGAGGCGCGAAATGCGTTCGCGGTAGCTGGGATTGGCCTGGGCCTCTGCCCAGAAGGAATACCAAACGGCCACCTTCTCCAGGCTGTTCACTTGGGGGTGGAAATCGGCCTCGATCATGGCGTCGACCTTGGCCGCCGCCGAATCACCCGCATTGAGCAGGGCCTGGGTCCAGAAAGCTTCGTATTCCTCCACGAGATATTCGAGGGTCGCGGCAAGGAGCTGTTCCTTGCTGCGAAAATGGAAGTTGACGATGCCCGGCGAAAGCCCCGCGAGCGATGCCACATGGTTCAGGGTCAGCTTGGCATAGCCATAGCGGCCGATGGCGACGATGGTGGCTTCGATCAACTGCCGCTGGCGGGCCTCGCGGATCGGGGTGACACGCGGCTGCTTTTGGGCTTCGGGCTCGTTCATCGTTTGCATCGGCCGGCAGATGTAAGGCCCTTCAAAATAACACGTTTTTGCATGTGCGAAATTAAATGATCATTTAACATGCTGGACAATTCAAGGCTTGAGTGCTATAAAAACTATACAGTCATTCAGATATGACTGCTCAAACAATGACCGAGTTCCGAGGCGCCATGGGGTGTCTCAAGGGTTCGGTCGGAACGGAGAGAGGATCATGAACGCCCCGACCCGGCGGATCAGACCGGCTTACAGGCTCGACAAATCGACGGCCCACTACAAGAAGGCGGTGCGAGCGATGCCCTTGGGCGTCAGCTCCAACTTCCGCTTCTGGGGCGAAGGCAAGACGGTCTATGTCAAGCGAGGTAAGGGGGCCCGGATCTGGGATCTCGACGACAACAACTACATCGACTATCGCCTGGGCTACGGCCCGGCGATTCTCGGTCACTGCCATGACGAGGTGGACGCTGCCGCCCGCGAGGGGCAGCAGGTCGGCACCGTCTTCGCGCTCGGTACCGAACGCGAGGTCACCGTGGCGGAGATGATCCGCCAGATGGTCCCCGCGGCCGAGCTGGTCCGCTTCTCCAATTCCGGCACCGAGGCGGTGATGGCGGCCCTCCGCTTGGCGCGCGGCGCCACCGGCAAGGACCACTACGTCACCTTCGAGGGCAGCTACCACGGCCTGTTCGACGCGGCCATGTGGACCGCCGACATGGCGAACATGATCGATCCGGTGAAGGGGCCGGAGGTCGTGACCTACGGCAAGGGCGTTCCCCAACTGATCCGCCAGTTGTTCTGGCAAGTGCCCTATAACGACGCCAACCGGCTGGAAGAGGTGCTGAAGAAGCATGCCCCCAGCATCGCCGCCGTGCTGATCGAACCGATCCTGGGCAATTGCTGCGGCATCCCCTCGAAGCCCGAGTTCCTCAAGGCGGTGCGGGAACTCTGCACCAAATACGACGTGCTGATGATCATCGACGAGGTGAAGACCGGCTTCCGCGTTTCCAAGGGTGGCGCCCAGGAGCTCTACGGCGTGAAGGCCGACATCTGCACCATGGCCAAGGCGGTGGCCAACGGCTACCCGATCGCCGCCATCGGCGGGCGCGAAGAAATCATGCGCAAGTTCGGCCGAGGTGTGGCCCATGGCGGGACATACACCGCCCAGGCGATGAGCCTGGCGGCGGCGGAACGCACGCTGACCATCCTGCGCGACACCTCGACGCTGGCCGACATCGCCGCCTACGGCAAGGCGATGCAGGCGGGCATGACTCGCATCCTTTCGGCCCGCGGCGTTGCGCACAGCTTCGCCGGACATC
>JBGPNG010000137.1:0-5485 GCA_041487395.1 Dongiaceae bacterium | reverse complement strand
CACTCTCCGCGCGCGGTGGATTAGACCTCGCCGATCCCGTAGCATCGCCGGATGACCGACTATCGCCCGCCGCTCGACGACATCGGTTTTTGTCTTGAGGAATTCGCCGATCTGCCGGGGCTGATGGCGCTTCCCGATTTCGCCGAGCTTTCCGCCGATCTGGTGGTTTCCATCCTGGCCGAGGGCGGCAAGCTGGCCGCCGCCGAGCTTGCCCCGCTCAACGTCATCGGCGATCGCCAAGGCAGCCGGCTCGTAAACGGCGTGGTGGCGACACCCGATGGTTTCCGCGAGGCCTATGGCAAATTCGTGGCGGGCGGCTGGAACGGTCTGCCCTTCGATCCCGCCTATGGGGGGCAAGGCCTGCCCTGGTCATTGGCGGTCGCACTCCAGGAAATGTGGGGTTCGGCCAATCTCGCCTTCTCGCTTTGCCCGCTGCTGACCCAGGGCGCCGTCGAGGCGATCGCGACCCATGGCAGTGCCGCCCAGCGCGACACCTATCTGCGCAAATTGATCCGCGGCGAGTGGACCGGCACGATGAACCTGACCGAGCCGCAGGCCGGATCGGATGTCGGCGCGCTGCGTTGCCGCGCCATGCCCGACGGCGAGCGTTATCTGATCACCGGCCAGAAGATATTCATCACCTATGGCGATCACGATCTGGCGGAAAACGTCATCCATCTGGTATTGGCGCGCACGCCCGAGGCGCCGCCCGGCTCGCGCGGCATATCCTTGTTCATCGTGCCCAAGCGCCTGGTCGATGCCGGCGGCACGCTGGGCCGGGTCAACGACCTGCGCGTCGTCTCGCTCGAGCGCAAGCTCGGCATCCATGCGAGCCCGACCTGCGTCATGGCCTATGGCGACGGCGGCGGGGCCGTCGGCTACCTCATCGGCGAGGAAAACCGCGGGCTGGAATACATGTTCACCATGATGAACAGCGCCCGTCTTTCCGTTGGCTTGCAGGGGCTCAGCATCGCCGAGCGCGCCTATCAGATGGCACGCGATTACGCGCTCACCCGCGTTCAGGGCCGGCCGATCGGATCCACCGCACCCAACGCGCCGATCATCGGCCACCCCGACGTGCGCCGCATGCTGATGACCATCCGCGCCGAAACCGAAGCGATGCGCGCGCTTGCCTATTTCGCCGCGGGCGCGCTCGACCGGGCCAAGCGCCAGAAAGATCCGGCGGCCCGCGAGGAGAGCCAGCGGCTGGTCGATCTATTGATTCCGGTGGTCAAGGCCTGGTGCACCGATCTCGGCTGCGAGGCGGCCTCGATGGCAATCCAGGTGCATGGCGGCGTCGGCTTTATCGAGGAAACCGGTATTGCCCAGCTCTATCGCGACGCCCGCATCGCGCCCATCTACGAGGGCACCAACGGCATTCAGGCCAACGACCTGGTCGGCCGCAAGCTGATGCGCGACAAAGGGGCGGCGGCGCGCGATTTCATCGCCGGCTTGCGCGCCTCCGATCGCGATCTGGCCGCGGTGCGCGGCGAAGATCTTTCCGCCATCCGGGCGGCCTTGGCGGAAGGGGCGGCAGCGCTTGCGCGCAGCACCGATTGGCTGATCGAAACGCATGCCGCCCAGCCCGCCTTGGCCCTTGCCGGCGCCACGCCCTATCTGCGTCTCTTCGGCACCGTCGCCGGCGGCTGGCTGATGGCCATGGCAGCACTGGCCGCGGTGCGGCGGTTGGGCGAGGCGACGGCCGATCGGCCCTTCCTCACCGGCAAGCTCGCCACCGCCCGCTTCTATGCCGACAATATCCTGGTCCAAGCGGAAGGCCTGGCGGGCCAGATCATGCGCGGCGGCCCCTCGGCGCTTACCTTTACCGCCGATCAATTCTAAGCACCGGCCTTCATTTGGCCGTTGGGTCTAAACCGCTTGGCTGACCGGCTCGCCGACCGCCAGCATCCCTTGCTGTTCGGCCATGCGCGCCGTGCGGGCCCGCTCGGCGGCGCGAGCGTCTTCGCGCCGCTTCAGAATCTCATATACGACCGCGCCTGCCAGGGTAATGACGATGATGCAGACGGCGAGCGAACTCAACGCCGGTGTCATGCCGACGCGGATCCGCCCCGACAGAACGGTGGTCAGCGTCGTCTTCGCCAGAATGGTGAAGGTCGTCGTGTTGTAGTTCTCGAAAGACGACAGGAACGCCAGCACGGCGGCCGAGAATAGCGCCGGCCGCAGGAACGGGATCAAGACGTGGCGAAAGACCTGGGTGAAGCTGGCACCGAGATCGAGCGCCGCCTCCTCCTGCGCCTTGTCGAAGCGCTGCAGGCGGGCCAGGATGATCAGCATGCTATACGCGGAAATGAAGGACGCCTGCCCGATGACCGTCAGCACGAAGCCGTTATAGAAGACGCTGTTGTAGCCGGCGCCGATAGTCGATGCGAACCGATCCCAGAAAACGATCGTCGATATGCCGAGGATGATGCCGGGCGTCAGTACCGGCGAGATGACGACGACGTAATAGAGCCCGCGTGCGCGGCTGTAGATCTGGGTCATGACGATTGCCCCTGCCAGCCCGATCGGCACCGAGAGGCAGACGACTCCAATGCCGATAGCGACGCTGTTGCCCAGGCCACGCATCATGTTCTCGTCGGCGAACAGGACACCGAACCAATGCAGGGTAAATCCCTCCCACGGGGCCGCCTGCGGATAGTCGGGCGTGTTGAAGGCGGTGATGCTCATGATCAGCAGCGGGCCGAAGAGATAAAGGAAGAACAGCAGCATGTAGCCGCCGATGGTGAATCGCAGCAAGGTCGGCGAACTCATCGCGCGATCTCCGTCAGGCTGACCTTGAACAGGCGCAGCATTGCCAGCACGAAGATGATGCAACTGAGCAGCAGCGCAAATGCATAGGCCGATCCGCGGGGCCAATCGAAGGCAGCGAAGAACCAGCCGTAGACGAGTTGCGTAAACCACAGGCTCGACGGACCGCCGAGAATCTGGGGAGCGGCCAGCGCACCCGCGCAAAGCATGAATACCAGCGTGCAGCCCGACGCGATGCCCGGTTTTGCGAAGGGCATGACGACGAACAAATGGATATGCCACCAGGGCGCCCCCAGATCGCGTGCGGCCTCGATCTGATTGCGATCGAGGCTCTCGATCGCGTTGTAGAGCGGAAAGATCATCGACAGCATGTAGGCATAACTGAGGCCTGCATAGAGGCCGATGTCGTGCTTGAGGAAATCGATCGGATCGGAGATGAGCCCGGTGGACATCAGCAGCGTGTCGATGAGGCCGGATGTCGCGAACAGGATCTTGAAAGCGAAGGCGCGCAACAGCTCGTTGACCCAGAACGGCACGATCAGGCACAGGATCAACAAGCGCGCCCCGCCGCCCTTGGCAACCTGGGCCATGAAATAGGCCAGCGGATAGCAGAAGCAGAAGTCGAAGATCGTCACCAAGGCGCTGACGATGATGGTGCGGAAGAAGACCGCAATATGCAGCCAGTTCATCGCCGTGTTGTCGCTGGGCCGGCCGAACAGCAGAAAGTGATAATTGGCCAGGGTATAGACGTCCTTCGGACCGCCGACCTCCGCCGCGGTCAGGTTGTGGCGGAAGGAATATTCGACCATGTAGAGCTGGGGCAGGACGATGATCAGGATCGTCCAGAAGCCGACGGCCACCATAAAATATGTCGACAGCACCGGGCCATTGCGCCTGAAGAAGCCGATCGTCGCCGCGTCCCGGTTGCGCTGCCGATCGCGCGCAGCCATCACAATGAAGGCGGCGACCACGATGAACGGCAGGAAGAAGAGGAGGTATTTAATCACTGGCGAGTTTACCCTGCGGCAGGATCCTGGCCGCCCGCGGATCGAAACCGATCCGCGTCGTATCGCCTTGACCCGGCAATGACCCATCGCTTCTGCCAACCGTCAGTACGATCTCCTTCTTCGTTGGGCCCTTCAGGAAAACATGGCTGAGATTGCCCTCGAAGGCAACGTTGAGCACCGCGCTTTCGATCGTCGCATCGGCTTGCCCGCTGCCGACCCGGAAGGATTCCGGCCGCACGAATATCACGGCGGCATCCCCGGTCCTGGCGCCGCGCCGATTAAGGCCGCGCAGGCGACCCATGACCGTCTCGATCACCGCGAACTCGCCGTCTGTCGCCACCACATGACCGTGGAAGGGATTGTTTTCGCCCACAAATGAGGCGACGAAGGCCGTCGCCGGGTCGTCATAGATCGCCTTGCCGTCGCCGACCTGCTCGATCACGCCCTCGTTCATGACGGCGATGCGATCCGACATGGTCAGTGCTTCACCCTGATCATGGGTGATGTAGATGAAGGTGATGCCGACGCGCTTCTGAATGGCGCGCAGCTCATTGCGCATGTGCTGGCGCAGCTTGAGGTCGAGGGCCGACAAGGGCTCGTCGAGCAACAGCACCTGCGGCTCGACGGCCAGTGCGCGCGCGATGGCGACACGCTGTTTCTGGCCACCGCTGAGTTCGGCCACCTTCTTGCGGCCCTGGCCCGACAAGGCGATTAGCGACAGCAACTGATCGGCGCGCTCGCGTTGCACCTCGCGCGAAGCACCGCGCACCCGTAAGCCATAGACGATGTTCTGTTCCACCGTCATCAGAGGAAACAACGCCAGGTTCTGGAAAATGAGAGCTGTCGGCCGCTTGTTCGGGCCCACGCCCCGCATGTCCTGGCCGCCGATGCGCACCGTGCCCTCGGAGGGGTCGAGGAAGCCCGAGATCGTTCGCAAGATCGTGGTTTTGCCGCATCCTGAGGGCCCAAGAAAACTGAAGAATTCACCGTTCTCGATCTTCAGCGTCGCCGATTTTACGGCGACGAAGTCCCCGAAGCGGATCGTGACGTGATCGAGCTCGACATCTGCGCTCATGCCGCCAAACCGAACCCTCCACTGGTCTTCATCTCATGGTCGCGCGATGCGAGCATCCCGGCCAAAGAGGCCGGGATGCTGCCGCAGGCCTATCGTCCGCTTCTTGTTTAGGCGGATTTGAACTTGTCGCCGAATTCGCTGCGGGCCGCGCCGAACCAGGACGGCTCCGGCGGGCGCCACCAGAGACGGGCGACGGCGTCACCCGGATAGGCTTCCTGGAAGTTTTTCTTGGCCACCGCCGAGAGCAGCACATCGGCCCCGGTGACGACCGGATTGTAGCCCGAGCCTTCGGCGACATTGGCTGCCACTTCCGGCGTGTAGAGATAGTTCAGCCATGCATAGGCCTGATCGACGTTCGTTGCGGCCGACGTCATGGCCCAGCCGTCGAGCCAGGCAATGGCGCCTTCTTTGGGTGCCTGATAGGTGACGGGCTTGCCAGCCTTCTTAAGGCTCAGCACGGGGCCGTCCCAGGTCTGGCCGAGTACGCAACCGTTCTGCAACAGGCCCGATTTGGTGTCATCGGCGCTGTCCCAAAACTGCTTCACCCAGGGCTTGTGGGCGACCGCGAAATCGGTCAACTGGCCCCAGATCTTGCGCATCGTCGCTTCGTCTTTGTAAGCATCCAGCATGCGGT
>JBGPNG010000136.1:0-5506 GCA_041487395.1 Dongiaceae bacterium | reverse complement strand
TGATGGGGCTCTCGCCGCCCATCCAGGTGATCTCGTCTTCGCTATGGCCGGGAAACAGTTTCGCCTCGACCTTGGCATGGGGGCCGGTGAACCAGCGATCGCGGAGACCGGAGACCCGGATGGCGAACTCGCGGCAGTTGAAGGCCATGGCAGTGACGATGCTCGCGCGCTCGACGCCATGGGCCGCGTCGGCCGTCGCCTTGGCCGCCGCCATGGATAGTCGCAGGAAGAAATAATGATCTTCGGTCAGGGCCTGCACGGTCTTTTCTACTCTTTCCACGCCGGCGACCGCCATTCGCAGGAACTGGGGAAAAAGCTCGCGGGTGAACAACAGCGCCGCCGCGGTATTGCGGCTGTGCAGCTCATCGCTCATGTGCAGCGCTCGTTTCATGAGCGGCTTGAGAGGGATGCCGCCGATCCGCCTGACGGCTTCGGCGACCACCGGTGCTATCACGTCTTGGATGTAGAGCAGGCGGTCGCGCACGCCTTCGTCATAGACGCCGTAATTCAATCGTCGCGGATTGGTGCCCTCGTAGAAATTGCAGTAGCCGACATTTCCGAAAGGCCGATTGCGGACGACGAAGACCGGCATCGATGCAGAATAGACACCCGCAAGCGAGCCGACACAGCCATGGGCATGGC
This sequence comes from Dongiaceae bacterium, assembly GCA_041487395.1. Taxonomy (GTDB): domain Bacteria; phylum Pseudomonadota; class Alphaproteobacteria; order Dongiales; family Dongiaceae; genus DASXQK01. Next base: position 4,864 of record JBGPNG010000136.1, on the reverse strand, counting down.
AGCCGTCGACCTGAATCTCGCCGGCGGCCAATCGCATTTCGGCCTCCGCTTCGCTCTTGGCCAGTCCCTCGAAAAGAGCGGCGCCGATGATCGCTTTTCGCTGACCGCCGGTATAGGCGTCCCAGGCGAGGACGGGGCCTGAAGTCAGAATCGTATGGCTGCTCATTCCGGGCACGACATCGATCGCAGCAACAACATCCTCGAGCACCGGTTCGGCAACACACAGGCGGCGAAATGATTCAGCGTTAGCAGCAGACCTCAGATCGGGGCTCATTTCCATCCCGCCATACCTCAGCGAAACTATTGTATTATAATGTGTTCTCTGCATTATCGATCGGTAAGCCGGCGTATTTTCACGCGCCGATCAACGAATATCAATTGACCAATTAATTAACATCTGGGATGCTGTTGCGCAACTGGCTACGTTCTCGAAATCCGAATGGCGCCCATCGAAGGGCAGAGAACGAGGCGACGATGGGGGAGGAAACATGACCGCAGGCGGGCTTGCGCCCGCCGCATTTCGATCAACAACAGCCAAGGCGATTCCCGCCGCAGTATCTCCCTTGTTTCGCATACCGGTGGTACGCAAGGCGAGGGAACGGCTCTCACCTGTCTTGGCTGTGGACGACCGAATGGCGCGACGGCTTTCCGCGGCAAGCGAATCGACGTTCCGCCATGGCCAGAACCGCCGGCATGGCGATGAGGTCAACAACAACCAGGGACCAGCAAACGCAATGCAATTGAAGAAAGGGAAACCCGAAGATGGGAAGACACGGGCTGCTTCTGCGTCCGGTGCAAGTTCGAAGAGCGGTAGTGCCGTAAACCTCGAAGCCATCCATCGGAGTCTTGGCGCAAGCGGCGTCAAATATCTGTTGGCAAGCTATGTCGACATGCATGGGATCTCAAAGGGCAAGATGGTCCCGATCAGCCATCTCGAGCAGATGCTCGGCGGATCGGAACTCTTCACCGGCGCAGCACTCGAGGGCGTTCCCCAGGACGTCAGCGAGGAAGAGGTGTCGGCGCATCCCGATCCGGGGTCCTGCATCGTTCTTCCATGGAACCGGGAGGTGGCCTGGCTCGCCAGCAATCTCTGGTGTCGCGGCCGCCCCTTTGAGGCCTGCAGCCGCACCATCCTCAGCAATGTGATGGCCGAGGCCGCGAAAAACGGCTTCGTCCCGCAGCTTGGCATGGAAGCCGAGTTTTTCGTCTTCCGCGACACTGATGCCGCCAGCCCCATTCCCATATCCGGCCGCAAGCATCTGGAAAAGCCGGCCTATGATGTCGTCCGACTTCTCGACAACATGGGCTGGATGGGCGAACTCGTCGATGCGATGAACGCGCTGGACTGGGACGTCTATTCTCTCGACCATGAAGACGGCATCGGCCAGTTCGAGATCGACTTCATCTATTCCGACATGCTGACGATGGCCGATCGCTATGTCTTTTTCCGCATGATGGCGAACGAGATCGCCCGCAAGCATGGCGGTTTTGCCAGCTTCATGCCGAAGCCCTATGGCGACCGCGCCGGCAGCGGCGCCCACTACAACATGTCGATCAAGGATAAGAATACCGGCCGTAACCTGTTCTATGAACCCGGAGACCGGCGCGGCTGCAAGCTCTCGAAGCTCGGCTACCAGTTCATTGCCGGGGTTCTCCGGCATATGCCGGCGATCTGCGCCGTCATCGCGCCGACGGTCAACAGCTACAAACGGCTCGTTCTGAAGGGGAGCCAGTCGGGATTCACCTGGGCCCCCGTCTTCGTCTGCTATGGCAACAACAACCGGACCAACACGATCCGGATTCCGCTGGCCGGCGGGCGCATCGAACTGCGTGCCGCCGACAGTGCGTGCAATCCCTATCTCGGGGCTGCCATGGTTCTGCAGGCGGGTCTTGAAGGCATCGCCGAAGGGCACGATCCCGGCGAGCCGCATACCGACAATATGTACATCAAGGGCGACGAAGAGCTGAAGCAGCTCGGCGTCGGACATCTGCCGGAGACGCTCGAGCAAGCCCTCGACGCCTTCGAGGCCGACCCACTGGCTGTTCGCGTCATGGGACAGGTGATGCGCGACACTTGGCTCGACTACAAACGCAACGAGTGGGCCAGCTACGTCCATCATGTTTCGGATTGGGAGCATGCGCGGTATCTGAAGATGTTTTAAAGGGAAGAGGAGCTGTCGCCATGTTCTGGAAGAAAAAAGCGACAAACGGCGGCGACGAGAAAATGGTGATCTTCTTCGCCTCCGATTTGCACGGCTCGAACGTCTGCTTCAAGAAATTCGTCAATGCGACCCGGTTCTATGGCGCCAATGTGCTCGTCATGGGTGGCGACATGACCGGCAAGGCGGTGATGCCGATCTGCGAGCAGCCAGACGGAACCCATCTGGCCTTTCTTGCCGGCACAACGACCCGGCTGACGACCCCGCCGGAAGTCGACCAGTTCATCAAGCGCACCAGCGACCAGGGCTTTTATCCTGCGGTCATGTCGGAAAACGAGTACCGCCGACTGCGCGATGACGAGCATATGCGCCACGAACTCTTCAAGAAGCTGGTCATCGAGCGCGTGCGGGAGTGGTGCGCCTATGCCGGACAGAAGCTCGAGGGCAAGGATATTCCCCTGATCACGGCGCCCGGCAACGACGATTTCCTCGAGATCGACGAAGTCCTGCGGGCCGCACCCCAGGTCGATTTTCATGAAATGGAAGTGACCGAGCTGCGCGGCTACCAATTCCTGCATTGCGGCGGTTCGAACCACACGCCGTGGGACACGGAGCGCGAATACAGCGAAGAGGAATACGAAGAACGCTTCGCCCAGCTCCTGCCGCAGGTCAAGGACATGCGCCGCTGCGTTTTCAACGTCCATGTCCCGCCGCATGGGACGGTCCTAGACCAATGCCCCAAGCTCGATGGCAAGCTGCAAGTCGTCTACGAAATGGGAAATCCAGTCCAGAAGCATGCGGGCAGCACCACCTGTTACAAGACCATCGAGAAATGCCAGCCGCTTCTGGCCCTCCACGGCCATATCCACGAAGGGCGAGGCAACATCAAGATCGGCAAGACCGTCTGCGTAAATCCGGGGAGCGTCTATCCCGAGGGCCTGCTGCAGGGCGCCCTCGTGACGCTGACCGGATCAGAGATCAAAAGCGTGCATCTGACGCAAGGCTGAGCAAAGACCGAAACAACAACGACAACCCAATTCTGGGAGGTTTGTGATGAGCACGAGCAGTGGCGGTGAACAACGAATCTTCTTGCGCAAGGCATCGGGACTTATCAAGACGGCCAGTCTGACCGACGTTCTTATCTACGATGTCGGCGTCGTCAGCGTGGGCCTGGGCGTCGGCACCATGATGTATTACGGCCCGGCCTTTTATCCCGGCGGCAATCTCATCTGGGGTTGCATCATCGCCGGCGTTCTGATGTCGATGATCTGCCTCGGCATGATCACCTGGTCGGTGACCTTGCCGCGCTCGGGCGGAATTTATGTCTTCGGTTCGCGCAGCCTGCCGCCATTCCTCGCCCTGACGCTCAGTCTCGTCGAGATCACGGCCTGGCTGTTCTATTGCGCGATCGCCGCCTATTGGATCGTGCTGCTGGGTATTTCGCCAACCCTGGGTCTTCTGGGGTTGCTCTCAGGCAACCAGGGCCTCAGCGAGGCGTCGGTCTGGGTGGTGCAACCCTGGCCGCTGTTCATCATCGGCTCGATCATCTTGATTCTCAGCGGCCTACTCATGAATGCGGGCATGAAAAAGTACCTGTTGTCGCAAAAGATCGTCTTCACCCTGGCAATGCTGGGATCCTTCGTGCTGATCGTCGTGCTGGCCTTGTATTCGCGCGAGGACTTCGTCGCGATCCTCAACAAGACCATATCGCCGCTCATGCAGAACAACCCGGATCCCTACAACGCCATCATCGCCTCGGCCAAGGAGAACGGCTGGACGACGGAGGGGGCGGATATCTGGACCACCATCAAGGTCTCGAATTGGGCGTTCCTGCCGCTTCTGGGCGCTGCCTTCTCCATCGGCATCGCCGGCGAAATCAAGTCGGTGGAAAAGGCCCAGACTGTCGGCATGCTGGGGGCGATCGTCATCAATATCGTCATCTGGGTCATCACCATCTCGCTGGCCAATCGCGTCTTCGGCTACGACTTCGTCGGCTCCGCCGTCTATAACGACCCGTTCGTCGGCGGCAAGGGTCTGACCGTGCCGACGGGCGCTTCGATCACGCTGTTGACCGGCATCCTGACCCAGTCGGGGCTCGTGACGATTCTGGTATCGATCGGCTTCATTGCCTGGATCTGGATGTGGATCCCGGCGATGCACACATTTGCCGTGCGCGCGCTCGTCGCCTGGGCATTCGACCGGGTTGCTCCGTCGGCCCTCGGCCAGATTTCCCAGACCCGTCACACGCCGACGGTTTCGATCGTGGTGACGATGCTCGTAACTATCATCTTCATGGCGCTGTTCAGTTTTACGAGCTTCTTTGCGACCGTCGTCATCTTGATCGAGGCCGCCACCCTGGCATGGAGCATTGTCCTCGCCGCCGGTGTCTTCTTTCCCTATATTCGGCCGCATATTTACCTGAAGTCGCCGATTTCGCGGATGAAGTTTCTGGGGTTGCCAAGCATGAGTGTCGCTTGCTTCCTGGGGGCCGCAGCATCCCAGTTCTATTTCTGGGTGCTGTTCTTCGATCCCTATGCGGCGGGCCATCAGCCACAGCAGGTCGAGCTCGTGGGCGGTGTGTTCGTCATCGGCATCGTCTTCTTCTTCGTGATGAAGATGATCCGCAAGTCGCAAGGCATCGACGTGAACCTTGCCTTCAAAGAGATACCGATCGAATAACTTCGCACAGGATGACAACGCATGAG
>JBGPNG010000135.1:0-5538 GCA_041487395.1 Dongiaceae bacterium | reverse complement strand
TACCGCGAGGCCTATGCCATGCATGCCTCGAACGGGATTATGTTCAATCATGAGGGGCCGACCCGGGGCGAGACCTTCGTCACCCGCAAGATCACCCGCGCCGTCGCCTCGATCCATCAGGGCTTCCAGGCGCGCCTCTATCTGGGCAATCTCGACGCCAAGCGCGATTGGGGTCATGCCCGCGACTATGTCGAGGCCATGTGGCTGATCACCCAGCAGGATCGCCCCGACGATTTTGTCGTCGCCACAGGGGAAACCCATACGGTGCGCGAATTCGTCGAGCTCGCATTCGCCGAAGTCGGCCGCAAGGTCGCCTGGCGCGGCGCCGGCACGCAGGAGCAGGGCGTGGACGCCAAGAGCGGCGAGGTGCTGGTCGCCATCGATGCGCGCTATTTCCGCCCGACGGAGGTCGACTTCCTGCAAGGCGACCCGGCGAAGGCGCGCGCCCAGCTCGGCTGGCGCCACAAGATCAGTTTCCGCGAGTTGGTGGCGGAGATGGTGGCGGCCGACCTGGCGGCGGTGAAAGAGGAGCATGAGCGCAGCAGACTCCAGCGCTGAGCCGTTCGCCCTGCGCGGGCGGCGCATCTATGTCGCCGGCCATGGCGGCATGGTGGGCAGCGCCCTGGTGCGCCGGTTGATGCAAGAGAATTGCGAGATCCTGACCGCCGGGCGCGGCGAGGTGGATTTGCGCCGCCAGCAGCCGACGGAGGAGTGGCTGCGGGCCCATAAGCCCGACGCGGTCATCGTTGCCGCGGCGACCGTCGGCGGCATTCTCGCCAACGCCGCGCGGCCGGCCGAGTTCCTTTACGACAATCTCGCTATCGCGGCCAATGTGATCGAGGCTTCCCACCGCGCGAAGGTGGCGAAGCTGCTGTTCCTCGGCTCGTCCTGCATCTATCCGAAAATGGCGCCCCAACCCATGGCCGAGGACGCGCTTCTGACCGGCCCGCTCGAGCCGACAAATGAGTGGTATGCCATCGCCAAGATCGCCGGCATCAAGCTCTGCCAAGCCTATCGCAAACAATATGGTTGCGACTTCATCTCCGCCATGCCGACCAACCTTTATGGACCCGGCGACAATTTCGATCTTGCTTCCAGCCATGTGGTGCCGGCGCTGATGCGCAAGATCGACGAGGCGAAACGCCAGGGCGCGGCAATCGTCGAGATCTGGGGCAGCGGTACGCCGAAGCGCGAGTTCCTCTATGTGGACGATCTGGCCGATGCCTGCATTCATCTACTCAAGCGCTACAGCGGCCACGATCAGATCAATGTGGGCGTCGGGCAGGATCTGACCATTCGGGAACTGGCCGAGACGATCGCCAAGGTGGTGGGATACGGCGGCGGCTTCGCCTATGACCGCAGCAAGCCGGACGGCGCGCCGCGAAAGCTGCTCGACGTGTCGCGCCTGACGGCGCTGGGCTGGCGTGCCTCGACCAGCCTCGAACAGGGCCTGAAGCGCAGCTATGACTGGTATCTCGCCCATCGCCGCGACGCGGCCTGAGGGCGCGCGGCCGTCTAACTCATCGGCTTGACGGTCTCGTCCTTCGACGGGCTCGGGATGAGGTTTCGACAGACTCGGTGATTGTGCACAAGGGCAGTCAAGGAACACCGCCATGCCCGTGCAAGCATGGGCATGACAAAGTCCTAATGACAGGCTTGTCGAACCATGAGAGCAAATCGGCTCGGCGCCGGTTGAAATCCTCAACCCGCCGGACTAAGTTGCGGCCCCTTCACAGGGGCATCTATTGGGGCGTAGCCAAGCGGTAAGGCAACGGGCTTTGGTCCCGTCATCCCAGGTTCGATCCCTGGCGCCCCAGCCAACCAATTCTCTTTCCGGTCCACATGCGCGGGTCATGGAAGGGCTCGAGCGCCAAGATAAGGGCCGTTTGTCGCAGGCCTGCGGCGACGGTCTCAGTCGCCGAGAACTTTCTGCAACAACTCCATAAGAGGTCCCTTCCTGAACGGCTTGCGCAGGATGGCGACAGCGCCGAGCTGCTGGGCCAAATCGAGGTAGTCGGTGTTGCCGCTGCGCGCGCCACCCGACATCATGACGACCTTCACCTGCCTCGACGGCGTGGTTCCGCCGCCACGATCTATTGCCCCGCGGGAAGGGCAAAATCGGTCCGGTCTTGGAAGCCCCCCCGATTGGCCATAAGGACTAAAATAAGTGAACAGTTCGTCGATCTTTGGCAAGGGTGAAGCGAGGGCCGCCCACCCATTGCCGGGCTTGCTTGCCTCACCAAGCGTTCGCTGGCTAGTGTCGGAAGATCCACCCACGGAAGCATCGCCCCATGCAGAAGTTCCAGCTTGCCGCTACCCCTCTGACCCGGGATGCCTTCCGCCCCTATGGCGATGTCGTCGAGGCCGAGGGTGCCGCGCATTTCGAGACCAATGCGGGCTACGCCGAGCGCTTCCACGATCTCGCCCGAATCGAATGTTCGGCCGACGGCGGGCGGCCTCTGCTCAGCATTTTCCGAGCCAAGCCCTTCCCGTTGCCGTTGCGCGTCGAGCTGCTGGAACGCCATCCGATTTCGAGCCAGGCCTTCGTACCCATAGATCGGGCCGCTTTCCTGGTCGTGGTCGCCGAGCGGTCGAGAAAGCCGGAGCCGGCCGACTTGCGCGCCTTCGTCACCAACGGCCGCCAGGGCATCAACTACCGGCCTGGGACATGGCACCATCCGCTGATCGTCTTCAAAGCCGCCGATTTCCTGGTGGTCGACCGCAAGGGGCCCGGCGAGGGCCACAACCAGGATTATGACGAGGTCCGCTTCGAGGGCTGCGAGATCCTCGTCGATGCCTGACGGTCCAACGCCGGGATGGCCCCCCTCATGCGCGGCTTGCGCGTCAGGAGCGCCGGCGTTTTGCCGTCTGCCCGGCCGCCCGCTTCTTGCGCTTGGCCACCCAGCGCGGCTGGTCGCAGATATGTCCCAGAAACTCGATCACCGTATGAACGCCCAGATAGGATGTCACGCCGGTACCGACATCGAGCTGGGGGTTGACCTCGACGAAATCGAAGCCGATGACATCGGCGCGCTCGGCAATCGCTTTCAAGCTATCGCGCAGTTCGGCATAGGTCATGCCGTTGGGTTCGGCCGATACGCAGCCCGGCACCAGGGAAATATCCAGCACGTCCACGTCGATGCTGACGTAGCAGGGGGTATTGGCGGGAACCACTTTCGCCAAACCCTCCGGCGTCAGACGGCGAAACTCCGGCATCGTCACGACGCGATTGCCGTCGCGCTTGGAGCCGCCGACCATCTCCTCGGATTCGCGCAGGCTGCGGATGCCGACCTGGGTCAGGCTCAGCACGTGCTTCATCGGGGTGATGTGCCGAAAGGGATGCTGGTTGGTGAAACGCAGGTCGTGAACGAACGGCGCATAGTCCGTATGGGCGTCGAAATGCACGACATGCAAGGGCGTATCGAAGGCCCTCACCACGGGGTAGGTGATGGCATGATCGCCGCCCAGCACCAGCGGCATGGCGCCACGATCCAGGATCGCGCGCGTCATCCGGGTGACGTTCTCGAAGGTCTTTTCCACATTGGTCGGCAGGATGTCGGCATCGCCCGTGTCGACGATCAGGCCATTGGCCATTTCGTATTCGAGATACTGTTTGGCGGTTTCCGGATTGGAGAAACCCTTGCTGCCGCCGCCACCGAAGCGCAGGGAATGCTCGCGCAGTGCGCGCGGCCCCATGCGCGAGCCGGCGAGATAGGGCGAGCCTTCGTCGAAGGGAACGCCCATGACCGCGATGGCGGCGTCGAGCCGGTCGAGGTCGGTGCAGATGGCCGAGCGCAGGAAGGAGGGGATTCCGACGAAGGGCCGGTCGAGACGGGTCTTTGCCATGGGCTGGGATTTCCTCTCAGGGGCGTGAATGAAGTGCCTGCTGCTCCGGCGGTGGCGTGCCGGGGCCGACGCGGGCTTATTCGCTGGCCGGTGCGCGCTTCAGCCAGGGCGGCACCTCGACGCCGACCGGCTTGTCGTAATAGGGCAGCTTGTCGACCCGCGCCTTGTAGCTGCCCTTCTTGCGGCAGGCGTTCACATGCCGGGCGATTTCCTCCAAGGGCGCGAACCAGACTTCGCCGGTGTTCATCATCTGCTCGATCATGCGTTCGACGCGCAGCCAGCGGGCGAGCCGGCCGCTGACGAAGGGGTGCCAGACGCCGATCCACAGACCGCCGCCGCATTGGCGCATGGCCTCGAACTCGGCCATGAAGATCTCCATGGCGCGATCGGGCGACATGATCTGCATCACATAATTGAGGTCGAGGCTGTGGACGTAAGGCGGCCAATCGTCGAGCGCCCAATGGGAGGGCAACTCGACCAAGCTGCCTTTCTTGGTCTCCAGGATATAGGGCACGTCATCGCCCATCAGCGAGGCGTCGTAGAGAAACCCTTCCTCGACCAGCAGATCCGCCGTGTTGATCGAGAAATTATACAAGGGCGAGCGCGCGCCGCGCGGCCGCTTGCCCGTGTGCTTCCTGATCACATCGACGCTGCGGTTGATCCAGTAATGCTCCTCGTCGCGCGACAGGCTGTTGGGGGCTTCGTGGATATAGCCGTGGAATGCTACCTCATGCCCGTCCTTGACCATCGCCTCCACGGCCTTGGGGTAATTCTCGATGCACCAGGCCGGCACGAAGAACGTCTGCTTGAGGCCATAGCGCCGATAGGCCTCCAGGATTCGCGGCACCGCCACTTCCGGCCCATAGCGCATCATCGACATGGCCGAGATGCGGGTGATCGAATCCTTGGGATGGGCCAAATGCAGGATGCTGTCGGCATCCATGTCGAAAGTGATGGCGACGGCGACCTTGGCGCCGTTCGGCCAGGGGACGGGTCTGCGGATCATGCGCTTCTCCTATGCGCTATGCGGTGATGCGTCACGAAAGGATCTGATAGTGCACGTCCCTGATCACACGCTGGGCGCCGTTGATCGGCAGAATGTCCTGCGGGCAGGCCGACATGGCGACAATGCAATCCATCTGGGCGCGCAGCACGACATAGTCGCCGGGTTTCGAGAGCGGCTCGGCGAAGGTCGTGTTGCCGGCCTTGTCGACCGGGATGTTCATCCACAGATTGACCGGGCAGGGCACCTCCGGCGGCATCAGGCCGATCTGACGCATGCCGGCGATGAGATTATCCGTGCAGTTGTCGTGGTACTCCTTGCAGCCGAGCAGGCCGTAGCGATAGTCGTCACAGGCCGCCAGCAGCGTGTCATGGATGCCGGGCGATGTGTCCTCCTCGAAGAAGAGGATCGGGCGGCGCCGGTTGGTATGCAGATGATGGCCCTTGCGCGGAAAAATCGTGCCGATGGTCGGACGCAGATGCTCGACCGACAGGAATTCGTGCAGATCCTCGGCGCTGAAGGCCCAGGTGTCGACCACCTGAGTGCCGTGGGTATTGACGATCTTGATTGCCTGGCCCTTGTTCACGCGCACAGCGCGCCCTTTGCGTGCCGGCACCGTCATCAGTTCGCTTGCGGTCGACATGGCTTCACCTCACGGGGGTTGGGTGGAAGGAATGTTCATCGGCGCT
>JBGPNG010000134.1:0-5560 GCA_041487395.1 Dongiaceae bacterium | reverse complement strand
GGCCTGAAGCCCGGCCGCCGGCTTTCCTGCTCGACCTTGCTCTACGGCGATGCGGTCATCGACGTGCCGTCGGAAAGCCAGGTCCACAAGCAGGTGGTGCGCAAGCGGGCCGAGCGCCGCTCGATCGAACTCGACCCTGTCGTGCGCCTGCATTACGTCGAGGTGGCCGAGCCGGACATGCATGATCCGGCGGGCGACCTGCAGCGCATGGAAAAGGCCCTGCGCGAGCAATGGGGCATCAAGGATCTCGATACCGACCTTCGCGTCATCCAGGGCCTGCAAAAGGCGCTGCGCAAGGGCGAGTGGAAGGTGACCGTCGCCATCCATCACGGCAAGCAGATCACGGCGGTCTGGCCCGGTTTCCAAGACAAGATCTATGGCCTCGCCGTCGACATCGGCTCGACCACCATCGCCGGCCATCTCTGCGATCTGGCGAGCGGCGAGGTCGTCGCCTCCGCCGGCCTCATGAATCCCCAGATCCGCTTCGGCGAGGATCTGATGAGCCGCGTCAGCTACGTCATGATGAATCCCGGCGGCGACGTGGAAATGACAAAGGCGGTACGCGAGGCCATCGATACGCTGGTCGGCAGCGTCTGCGGCGAGGCCGGCGTCGGCCCCCGCGACATTCTCGAAGTGACCTTCGTCGGCAATCCGATCATGCATCATCTGCTCCTCGGCATCGATCCGACGGAGCTGGGGGGTGCACCCTTTGCGCTGGCGAGCGATGGCGCCATCACGCTCTGGGCGACGGAGATCGATCTTCATATCCATCCCAATGCCCGCATCTTCGTGCTGCCCTGCATCGCCGGCCATGTGGGCGCCGATACCGCGGGCGTGATTCTGTCGGAAGCGCCGCATGAATCGGATGAGATGACGCTGATCGTCGACGTGGGCACCAACGCGGAAATCGTGCTGGGCAATCGCCATCGCCTGCTCGCAGCCTCCAGCCCGACGGGGCCTGCCTTCGAAGGGGCGCAGATTTCCTGCGGCCAGCGCGCAGCACCGGGCGCCATCGAGCGGGTGCGCGTCGATCCCGTGACCTTGGAGCCGCGGTTCAAGATCATCGGCTCCGACAAATGGTCGAACGAGCCGGGATTCCTGGAGGAAACCAGATCGACGGGCATCACGGGAGTTTGCGGATCGGGCATCATCGAGGCGCTGGCCGAGATGTTCCTCGCCGGCATTATCACCACGGACGGCGTCATCGACGGCTCGGTTGCCGCCAAATCGACCCGCATCCAGGCGGAAGGGCGGACATTCTCCTATCTTCTGCATGATGGCCCGCCGGTGCTGCGCGTGACACAAAACGACGTCCGGGCCATCCAGCTGGCCAAGGCAGCGCTCTATGCCGGAGCCCGGCTGCTGATGGATCACCTGGGAATCGAAAGCCTGGACCGGATCACGCTTGCCGGGGCCTTCGGCAGCCACATCGATGTCAAATACGCCATGATCCTGGGGATGATCCCCGATTGCGACCTGGCCAAGGTGAGTTCGGCGGGGAACGCAGCGGGAACAGGGGCCCGGATCGCCCTTCTCAACATGAAATCCCGGGATGAAATCGCCAGGGTCGTGAAGCAGGTGGAGAAGGTCGAAACCGCCGTGGAGCCCAAATTCCAGGAACATTTCGTGGAAGCCATGGCGATTCCGCATAAAACTCGCCCCTACCCCCATCTTTCTGCCGTTGTTCGCTTGCCAGCGCCCAAGAAGCTGTTGCAGGCTGATGACGACGAGGGAGGCCCGCGCCGGCGTCGCCGGGGGCTGAGTTCCCCCGTCCGGGGGAATTCATGGCGAAGCCGGTAAAGAAGGCCGGGCTGAAGGCGGCCAAGGCAAATAAGGCAGGAACAAAGAAGCCGGCAGCGGCGAAAAAGGCGCCGCCGGCCAAGGTGCCGCCCAACAAGGTGAAAGCGGCAAAACCGTCGGCGCCCAAGAAACCGACACCGGCGCAGAAGCCGAAGGCGGCCGTCCCGCCGAAACCAAGTTCACCGCCCAAGCCCAGTTCGGCGCCTAAACCCACTCTGGCCCCTAAGCCAGTTCTGGCGCCTAAGCCAGTTCTCGCCCCTAAGCCAATTCTGGCGCCCAAGCCAATTCTGGCGCCCAGGCCCGCTCCGGCAGCTAATCCACCGTCGGCGCCGCGGCCGGCGGCACCCCGCTTGCGCCCGCCGACGGGTCCAGGTGCGGCGCGACTCATTGCCGTTCGCGCTTTGCTCGACGCGGAGCGACGCCACGATCTACCGGCGCTGCTCGCCTGTTTCGGAACGGAGCCGACGCTGGAATTCGCCGGCGGCCCACGCCATGTCGGCACCGAACGGGTCGGTCAGATCTATGGCGATCTTCTGCGCGCCTTTCCCGATCTGACGCTGGAGGTGGTCGGCGAGCATTTGAGCGAGCGCAGCGTCACCATCGAATTGATCATGCAAGGAACCCATCGCCAGCAATGGCTCGGCATGGCGCCGCGCGGGCGAACGCTGACCTTGCCGGTCTGCTCCGTCTTCCTGTTCGACAAGCGCGACCAATTGACGGGTCAGCGCATGTATCTCGACCGCAATCTGGCGATCGTTCAATTGACCAGCGGGCTGCTGCGCTAGGTTTTCAGCGGCACCGGCCGAACCTTGCCTATTGCATGAACCAGCCGTGGCTGACGACGAGGGACTGACCGGTTAGCGCCTTCGAGCCGAAAGCCGCGAAGAATAGCGCGGTCTCCGCCACGTCCTCGACGGTGGTGAATTCGCCGTCGACGGTTTCTTTCAGCATGACGTTCTTGATGACCTCCTGCTCGGAGATGCCGAGCGCCTTCGCCTGTTCGGGAATCTGCTTTTCGACCAGCGGCGTTCTGACGAAGCCGGGGCAGATCACGTTGGCGCGCACACCATGGGCAGCACCCTCTTTGGCGACGACCTTGGCGAGCCCGATGAGGCCGTGCTTGGCCGCGACATAGGGTGCCTTGAGCGGCGAGGCCTCCTTCGAATGCACCGAGCCCATGTAGATGATGCAACCGCTGTTCTGCTTGTACATCTGACGCAGGGCTGCGCGCGTCGTGAGGAACGCGCCGTCGAGATGGATCGACAGCAGCTGCTTCCATTTGGCGAATTCGAAGTCGACGAGGGGTGCGACGATCTGGATGCCGGCATTGCTCACCAGGATGTCGAGTGCGCCGAACGTCTCGATCACCTTGGCGGTGCCCGCATCGACCTGCTGTTCGTTGGTGACGTCCATGGCGACGCCGATGGCGCTGCGGCCGGTCGGGTCGATCTGCTTCGCGGTCGCCTCGGCCGCCGTCGGATCGAGGTCGGCGATGGCAAGCTTGGCGCCTTCGCGGGCGAAAACGATGGCGATCTCCTTGCCGATGCCGCTGGCCGAGCCGGTGACGATCGCAACTTTGTCCTTCAGACGCATGGGATCTCCTTTTTCACAGATCGGGGCGGGGGCTCGCCGATCTGGAGGGGTTCCGGCACCAGCTCGCGCAGTTTCCGCGGATCGGTGCGGTAGGTGATGATCAGGTACTCGCGATGATGGAACCGATAGGGGCCTATGGGATAGGCCGGGCTCGTCAAGGGCATCGCGAAGGCTCTTCTGCGGACGTCGGCTTCCTTCATGGTCGGTCATTTCCCACTGGCGGTCATGTCAATCCGCGCGGCTTCGCACCGGTTGCGCTGGCGATGCTAATCGCGCCCGTCGACGGCGAGGTCGAAGGTGAAGACCCCCTCCGGCCCGTCGGGTCGTTGCAACACCTCCGGGTGGCGGAGAGTCCGAATGGCGTCGTTGTAGCCCGCTTGCCAATGCTCCTCCATCGTTGGGCGGGAGAACTCGTAGTCCTTCGAGGCGCCTTCATAATTCTGGGCGCGATAAATCAGATGGATGATGTTGAACACTTTTTCGTCGGCCTCGGCCTTGAGGATAGCGACGCTCGGATCCGCCTGCAGTTTCGCGGGAAGCTGCTTCAGGAGATGTCCGACAGCACGGCGGAGCTGCTGCAACTTTTTGAACTGACCCGTCCCCGCCCGGGTGCGGCTGGAGAACCGGATTTCCTTCTGGCGCACATCCGTCTCGGCCAGATCGCGCGGCAGCGCGCCGCGCGCGTTCCAGAGATCCACCTGGAAGGCGAGCGTGTCATGGCGCGGCCTGCTTTCGAGGACCCATTGCAACGGCGTGTTGGAAACGAGTCCGCCGTCCCAGTAGTACTCTCCTTCGATTTCCGTCGGCGGGAAGCCGGGCGGCAGCGACCCGCTGGCGATGACATGCGACGGGCCGATGCGACAGGTGGCGCTGTCGAAATGAACGAAATTTCCGGTGCGTATATTCACGGCACCCACGCTGAAGCGCATCTCGCCGGCATTGATCCGCTCGAAATCCACCAGGCGTTCAAGTGTCGCCTTCAACGGGGCGACGTCATAGTAGCTGACGGCTTCGGCGCTGCCCGGGGGATAGAGGAAGGGCGGCGGCAAACGCGGCTTGAAGAAATGCGGCGCGCCGGCGAGGAGGACGCCGGCCGCGCGCATCTGGTTGACGGCATGGCGCGCGAACTCCCCTTTTATCTCGACCGGAGACAGATGGGGGATGCTGAAGGCGGGCGTGCTGACGGCTTCCCAGAATTCCCGCAGGCGCTCGACGCGCATTTCCGGCGGGTTGCCTGCGATGAGCGCCGCGTTCACCGCCCCGATCGATATGCCGGCGACCCAGTCCGGGTGGAGGTTGGCTTCCGCCAGGGCCTGGTAGACGCCGCCCTGATAGGCCCCCAGCGCGCCGCCGCCCTGGAGCAATAGCGCAATGCACTCGAACGGCGGGCGTTGGATGGCCCGATGGGTCTTGAGCTTCGCAGGTTTGCGGCTGGCCATGACGGAACAACTCCGATGCATTCTCGTTCTGGCGGCTAGCGTAACGGGTGGTCGAAGGCTTCCGATCCGCCTTCGCAAGGTTCAATCGACACCTTGCGTCGAGATTCATTTGCAACTCATCAATGACGCGCGTTCGAGCCTTCGCAACTTGGCGCCAGGGCTCAAATCGCTTCGACCAGCCTACCCGCAATGGCTCGCGCAATCGCTCCAATGTCGCAAGCTTCTAACCTAACATGACCCATTCGGTGGCAGTGGAACATTTCCGACGTGAGTCAGTTCGAAGCCGGAGGAGCGCCTCGAACGCTTCGCGATCGTGCGCCGAGGCACAGAGAAGATTTTTGGTCTCGTGCTTCGATGGGTTCAGCATGAGAGCGCTTCCGCGCAAACAAGGCCCGCACCGCGGAGCGACACTCCGCGGTCGGCATGGGATCGGGCGGCGAAGTCCGGGCCTAGCCCACGGAGAGGGCGCGCTCCGCTTCGGGCAGTTCCATGCCCCACATCTTTTCGAGGTTGTAGACGCTGCGCACGTCGGGGCGGAACAGGTGGACGATGACGTCGCCGCCGTCGATCAGCACCCAGTCGCCGACGGTGGCGCCCTCGACCCCGACTCGTCTGATGCCGGAGGCCTTGAGCTTCACCTGCAGATGCTCGGCCATGGCGCCCAACTGCCGCGCGGAGCGGCCGCTGGCGATGACCATGTAGTCGGCGATGCTGGATTTACCTGTGAG
>JBGPNG010000133.1:0-5580 GCA_041487395.1 Dongiaceae bacterium | reverse complement strand
CACTGCTGGGCGGCGCAGCACTTGCTGCCTTGATGACAGTCGGCTCGCCGCTGGCAAAGGCCGATCAGATCACTCTCCATGCCTTGATGGAGGACGTGCCTGAATCCCAGATCATCGAAGCGATGCTGCCGGAATTCGAAAAGGAGACCGGCATCAAGGTCCAGTTTCAGCGGCTGGTCTATTCGGAGATGCACGACAAGCTCGTGACGCAACTGACCGCACAAAGCAGCCTTTACAACGTGCTCGAAGTCGACTTCCTGTGGGCGGGTGAATTTCCCGAAGCAGGATGGCTTGCCGATCTCAAGCCGTTCGTCGAAAAGTCGGGTTTCGATCTGAAACCCATGATTCCCTCCATGATGGATCTGGTGGGAAACCACAAAGGCACGCTCTACATGATCCCGATGTACAACTATTCGATGGGGATCATCTACCGGACGGACCTGCTCAGTGACCCGAAGCTACAGGCCGCCTACAGGGCAAGAGCGGGCAAGGATCTGACGCTGCCGGCGACGTTGGCCGACTATGTCGATGTCTCGAAATTCATGAAAGCCAATGCCGGTATCGCTGGCGCGGCGATGCAGGGCCAGCGGGGCGATCCGAACAGCATGGAGTTCTCGAATTATCTGTTCTCCTCGGGCGGCAGCTATCTCGACAAGGATGGCAAGGTTGCGCTGAACAGCCCGGAGGGGCAGAAAGCCCTCGAACTCTATGTCGACAACATCAACAACGGTGCCCAGAAGGGTGCGCTATCGGCCACGCTCGACGATACCTTCCGCCTGATGTGCGACGGTAAGGCATGGAGCATGGTGACTTATTGGTGGATGTTGCCGCAAGTCGACGACAAGACCAAATGCCCGAACGTTTCGGGCAAGGTGGCGCTAGGCGTCATGCCGGGCGGGCATGGCGAGAGCGGTGGATGGGGCTGGGCCATACCCAAGAACCAGAGCCCCGAACTGCAGGACGCAGCCTGGAAATTCATCTCCTGGGTCCAAGGTGAAAAGATTTCCATCGCCCGCGCCATGCAGGGCCATGCGCCGGTTCGCAGCGACGTTTACGAGGATGCCGGCGTGCTGGGCAAATATCCTTACTACAAACGGGCCCAGGACGTGGTCAGCAGCGGCGAAGCCTTCCCGGTTTTCGCCTACTCGGCGCAGTACGAAGATGTGCTCGGTCGCCAGCTATCGTTGGCGGCATCGGGCGAGGCGAAACCGGCCGATGCCCTCAAGGCAGCCTCGGACGGCCTCGACGATCTACTGAAGAAGTCGCAATAGCGATGCCGTGAATTGGGCGGGGGACCTGTGGTCTTCCGCCCGTCCCGGCAAGGCGGCCATGACGATGACGACGGATGCCATCATCGCCAAGCGAATCGGGCGACCAAGGTTCGATCGATGGACGTTGATCGGTTGGAAGTTCGCAGCGCCCGGCTTCTCCATCATCGCCATTGTCATCGGGTTCCCGCTTGCCTATGCCCTGGTGCTGACGATCTCGCACTTCACGCTGTTGCACCCCAGACTGACGCCATTGGTTGGCCTAGAGAATTTCCGCCGCGTCATGGGCGACGAATATTTCTGGCACTCGGCCTGGTTGACCGTCAAATACTCGAGCCTGACGGTGATTGGCGAATTCGTGATCGGGCTCGGCGTCGCCCTGATGTTGCACCGCGTTGTGCGGCTGAAGGCAATCTATTTCGCGATTCTGACCATTCCCATGTCCATGTCACCGGTCGCCGTGGCGCTCATTTGGCATATGCTGCTTCAGCCTAATCTTGGCATCGTAAACCAACTCCTGGAGCGATTTGGCTTTGCCGGGGTGGACTGGCTCGGCGAATCCAGCCTCGCCTTCTGGACGGTGGTGTTCATCGACATCTGGCAGCAGGTTTCCTTCGTTATTTTGATTCTCGCCGCCGGTCTCGCCTCTCTGCCCAAGGATCCCTATGAAGCGGCATCAGTCGATGGCGCCACCGAATGGCAACAATTCTTCTACTTGACGCTGCCGATGCTGCGGCCCGTTGCGGCGATCGCTGTTGTCATCCAGCTGATCAACGAATTCCGCACTTATGATTTGGTATACGTCCTGACCAAGGGGGGCCCGGGAATTTCCACCGATTTGCTGAGCTATTTCGCTTACAAACGTGCCTTTCTCGGCTTGAGCATCAACGAAGGAGCCGCCGCTTCCTTCGTGCTGCTGCTGATGGTGTTAAGTTTGACGGTGGTCTTCTTTCGCATCGTCACGCGGCGGGATTAGCCTAGCTATCGGGATGTTCTTGGAAACGCAGGAGTCGCAGGTGCGAAGCTTCGCCATTCGCTGGGCACTGCCATCGTTAGTGGGCTGATGACGCCGCAAGTCCTCACGCTTTACACGATACCCGTGATCTATCTCTATAGGGGCCGGCGCGGTGGCGCTGTCCGCAGGCTATTCGCTCGGGCGAAGCGAACTTCTGTAGACCCCGTCCGAAATGCCAAGCGGCGGCAGCCCGATCTGAGCGAAATACAAACCAAGAGAGCAGAGCAGGAAACCCCAAATGGTGTTGTGCATCGGTAGAAAGCTGCCGATCGGCCGCTCTTGCGGCCGGCGTGGAGCGCGGCGCGCATGAAACTCTCGTTCCATGGTGCCAACCGCGATGTAACCGGTTCCTGCCATCTGGTGGAAACTGCGGGTTGCCGGATTATGGTCGATTGCGGCCTGTTCCAGGGCGGCCGGGAACTGAACCAGGAAAACGCCGAGGCGTTTGGCTTTGACGCGGCGGCCATCGACTATTTGCTGCTCACCCACGCGCATCTCGACCATTGCGGCCGCCTTCCGCTTCTGCAAAAGCGCGGTTTCCGGGGAGAAATAATCACGACGGCTGCTACATGCGAGCTCGCACGTCTCGTCATGCTCGATTCCGCGCATTTGCAGGAGGAAGAAACCCGCCGCCAAACCCGCGTTCGCGCGCGACAAGGGGCCGACCAAAGCGCCGCCGATCAGCTCTATTCGACGCTCGACGCTCTCGACACTCTCGGACGTTTCGGGCGAACGGCGCAATACGAAAAACCGATCGAACTCAAATCGGGTGTTCGCGCGATATTTTTCGATGCCGGCCACATCCTCGGATCGGCAAGCATTCTCCTGGAAGTGGAGGAGCAGGGTAGGCGTCGTAGCGTGCTGTTTTCGGGCGATCTCGGAAACGCCGGGCGCCCGCTCCTGCGATCGCCTGTCACCCCGGCCGCGGCCGACGCCGTCGTCATGGAAACAACCTACGGAGACCGTTTGCACAAGTCCCTGGATGCGTCGGTGGAAGAGCTCTATCAGGCGATTTCCGATACGTTTGCACGGGGCGGCAATGTCATCATCCCGACCTTCGCGTTGGAACGCGCTCAGGAAATTCTCTACTTCCTGCACCAAGGTATCGAATCCAGCAGGCTGCTACGATCGATGCAGGTGTTCCTGGATTCGCCCATGGCGATTTCCGCCACGGAGATCTTCGCCCGCCATCCGGAATGCTTGAAGCCGGAAGTTGCCCGCCTGTTTCGTGACGGCCGGGACCCCCTCCATCTGCCGGGCCTGCATTTCACACGGGAAACCGCCGATTCCATGGCGATCAATAGGATCCGCGGCGGCGCCGTCATCATGGCCGGGGCAGGAATGTGCACGGGCGGGCGGATTCGTCATCATCTGCGGCACAATCTCTGGCGCGACGCGGCGAGCATTGTCTTCGTTGGCTACGCGGCGAAGGGCACGCTTGCCCGGCAGATTATCGACGGGGCGAAGACAGTCCGTCTCTTCGACGAAGAAATTTCAGTGCGGGCGCAAATTCACACGATCAATGGCTTTTCGGCCCATGCCGACCAGAATGAACTGTTGGCCTGGCGGGCGGGGATTGCCGGGGTGAAAGCGACCTTCTTGGTGCATGGCGAGGAAAAGATCATGCAGCATTTCGCGCAACTCCTGCAGGGTCCACGGGTCGAAATGCCGTTGCTGCATCAGCAGTTCGAACTCTGAGGTTGGTGCCGGAGGAACGGGTTGACTCAACCACCCTTCCAGTGCGGCGGGATGGTCTTCTCATAATAAGGCAACGCCTCGATCCGCTTCATCCAGGCCTTGAGCTTCGGCGGCAGCCGGTCGTCATCGATTCCTTTGCCCGGCTGACGTTCCTCGACGCGCTTCAGCATGCGCATGTGGGGGAACATGGTGAAATCAGCCAGTGAAAGCGGCCCCGCCAGATAAGGGCCGGCGAACTGCGCCTCGATCACCGACAGTTCATCGAGAATACGCTGATGAGCCTCGGCGATCTCAGGCGGACTCGCAGGCTCCTCCCGGAAAAGGGTTAATTCGAACAGCCGTGTTACGGCCGGCGAGAGGTAGCCGTCGGCCTCGGCGGCGATCCGGCGGGCAATGGCGCGAGCCTTGGCGTTTTCCGGCAGGAGCGGCCTCTGCGGATAACGCTCCTCGAGGTACTCGACGATGACGGCGGATTCCCACAGAGCGAATCCGTCGTCGACGATGGTCGGCACCTTGCCGCGAGGATTGATGGCGCGAAACTCGGGGCTTTTGGTATCGCCGCGGTCGAAAGACAGCAGCCGGAACTCGTAGGGGATGGCCTTGTGCTCCAGAACCAGCCACACCTTCCAGGCGAAAGACGAGCCTGAGCCATAATAGAATGTCAGCGCCATAGGCGACCTCCAGAAGTTTCCGAGGCGGAGCGATAGGTCGGCAGGAGCTTATACTGACGGCGAAGCTCTGGCGATCCCCGGTTCGCGTGGCCTTGGGTTGCTTGTGCCCGGCGAAAACCGAATGATTCAGCCAGGATTTGTTCTGCTTGGTGGATATGGATGTCCACGACGCGACCACCCCGGGGGCGAGAAATCGATCGATGTTCCGACGGACGGCGGTTTCTCGACGGAGCTGCGCTGGCTAGGGCCCTTTGAACTCGTCCGCCTGAATCGAGGCTCGCTCTGCGAGTCGTGTCGGCGCTGCCTATTTCACAATCATGACCGTACAGTGGGCGAGGCTTGCGACCTTGTGCGAAACCGACCCCAGAAGCGCGCTTTCGAATTCGGAGAGTCCACGGCTGCCCATGACGATGGCGTCGATCCGCGCACTGCGGGCGTAGGCAACGATGGAGCGAGCCGGCTTGCCCTCGCGAAATATGGTCTTGATCTTCTTGATTCCGCGGGCCGCGGCGTTGGTGCTGATATCGGCGATGACCCGCTTCGTCGCCTCGTCGATCGCCAGAAAATCCTGGCGCGTGAGCTGCTCGGCCTTGATGTAGTCCTTCAGCTGATCCGGCAGATCGAACTTGCGCGTCACATGCAGCAGCGTCAATTCCGCCTCGTAGGTGCGCGACAGCTCGATTGCCATCTCCGCGGCTTTCATGGAATGCGCGGAGCCATCGAGCGGCGCGAGGATGCGCTTGAACATCGCCAAAGCCTCCCTCCTGGTCGGTCGCTAGTGGATAGAATCTAACAAAAGGTACCGATCCAATGAGCAGCAAGGCCGCATAACATAGGCAATCGCGACGGACTGCTTTGTTAGATTTCCACCACTAGCTTAGGATCTGCTGTCGGTAATGTATATTACCGAAGTGGCGGTAACGCATTT
>JBGPNG010000132.1:0-5585 GCA_041487395.1 Dongiaceae bacterium | reverse complement strand
GGTCTCGAGCCCGGCCTTCATGCGGGCGCCAACCGGAAATCGCCGAACGAACCAATAGCCGCCCATGCGTGATGCGTATGTAACCGCCATCATGCCAAGCCATGTCGCGAGAGTGGCGAGGTCAATCCGCACGCTCGGGCCTCGCGAAAATGGCAGCAGACGCGGTGCCGGCCAGGCCGCCGATGAAGATGTACCAAACCCCCGGCAGGAATTTCCAGGCAAGCAGCGCGCTGACGGCGCTGACGGCGATGGGTAGCAAATTGGGCTTGCTCTTCCACAAGCCGAAGAGAATGACGAGAAACACGGCAACGAAAGCGAAGTCGAATCCACAGCGCCGTGGATCGGCAATGACGCCGCCGATGACATTGCCCAGGGTCGACCAGAACAGCCAGGAAAAATAGAAGGGGGCGACCTGTCCGAAATAAAATGCGGGCGTCAGACGGCCCTCTGCGGCGCGGCGCAGAGCGACCGCCCAGACTTCATCGGCGAGGAAGAAGAGCGCGAAATAGGATTGCCGCGGCCCGAAGCGGCCCATGTGCGTGCCCAAGGCGGCACTCATCAGCAGATGGCGCATATTGACCATCGCCGTCGTGGCGACGATCACCAGCATGGGTATCGGATGCTCCCACAGGCCGATCGCGATGAATTGCGCGGCGCCGGCGTAGACCAGCGCGCTCATCAACAGCGTTTCGACCGGGCTTAATCCCTTGTCGGCCGCGAGCGCCCCCAGAATCAAGCCGAAGGGAATGGAGGCGAGAAGAAGCGGCAGCATTTGCCAGGCGCCGAGTTGAAAATCCTCGCGCCAGCCGCCGCTCACATTTTTCGGTAACTCAGCCGTCGACAAAAATGCTGCCCCGCAGATAGCAGACCGCCCGCCCAGCGATCTTGACCCGATCGCCCACCAATTCGCAGTCGAAGTCGCCCACGCGCTGAGAGATTTGCCGGCCGATCAACCGCCGGCGTCCGAGACGTTCTGCCCAATAGGGCATCAACACGCATTGCGCCGAGCCGGTTGCCGGATCCTCGGGAATGCCGGCTGCCGGCGCAAAACACCGGGCGACGTAATCCACGCCGTCTCGCCCCGGCGCCGTTGCGATGACGGTGTCGAGGTCGAGGGCCGCCACGGCCGCCAAATCGGGAGCCAGGGATGCGACCTGTTCCCATTTATCGAAGACTGCCAGATATAGAAATTGCGTCGAGCGCAGGACTTTGCCGGGCTGCGCGCGAAGCGCCTCGCCGACGGCGGGCGCATCCACAGGGTGCGCGGGGCGGATAGGGAAATCCAGCACGAAACCGTCGCCCTGGCGCGTTACCGTCAAGCGGCCGCTCCTGGTTTCGAATTGCATTTCCCGGCGCTCGGGCTCAAGGAATCGGGCAATCACATAGGCGCTGGCGAGGGTGGCATGGCCGCAGAGGTCGACTTCGACCGTGGGCGTGAACCAACGCAGACGGTGGCCTTCGCCCTCCGGCACGAAGAACGCCGTCTCCGGAAGATTGTTCTCGAAGGATATCGCCTGAAGCGTCTTGTCGGGCAGCCAGCGGCGCAACGGAACTACGCCCGCGGGATTGCCCCCGAAGAGGCGATCGGTGAAGGCGTCGATCTGATAGAAAGGAATTTCCATGACGATCCCCAAGGTGATTTGGAAAATTCGCGTCCGGCGAAACGCTCGGCTCAGCCGTCGAGCCGGATGCTGCCCCTGAGATAGCAGACGGCCCGGCCGCCGATCCGTACCCGATCGCCCACGAGTTCGCAATCGAAGGCGCCGCCCCGTGCCGAGATCTGACGGCTGACGAGGCGTTTGCGACCGAGCTTCACCGTCCAATAAGGCATGAGAACGCATTGCGCCGAGCCGGTTGCCGGATCCTCGGGAATGCCGGCCCCCGGCGCGAAGAAGCGCGATACGTAATCGATACCGTTGCGGCCCGGGGCCGTGGCGATGACGCCGAAAAGATCGAGCGCCGCCACCGCCGGCATGTCGGGCGTCAGCGCCGCCACGTCATCCCAATTTTCAAAGACGGCGAGATATGACGCCGAAGCCAGCACGGCGCCGGGACGTCCGCCAAGGGCGCGCCCGATGGCCGGTGCCTCGACCGGGCGGATCGAACGAACGGGGAAGTCGAGAACGAAGACGTCGTCCTGGCATGTCACCTGCAGGCGGCCGCTGCGGGTCTCGAAAGACATCTGGCGGCAACCGGGTTCGAGGAACTTGGCGATGACATAGGCGCTCGCCAGCGTCGCATGACCGCAGAGATCGACCTCGACCGTCGGCGTGAACCAGCGCAGGCGATAGCCATCGCCCTCCGGCAAGAAGAAGGCGGTCTCCGGCAAATTGTTCTCGAGCGCAATCGATTGCAGCGTCGCGTCGGGAAGGGCGCGCGGCAAAGGCACGACGCCCGCGGGGTTTCCGGCGAAGAGCTGGTCGGTGAAAGCGTCGATCCGGTAGAGCGGCAATTCCATGATGAACCCCTGTTGATGGCTTGGGCGCCTAGCGGCGCCAGAACGGCTTCGCCAATTCGCCTTCCACATCGGCGCGGCTGAGGCCGATGTCCTGCAATGCTCGGGCGTCGAGGGAGGCAAGATCGCGGCGCTGGCGCGCGAGCCGCCAGAATTCCGCCAGGCTCAGAGCCAATCGAGGCAGAGCCGCGAGGCGGCGAATACTTATTCTTCGGCGGATGAACAGGGTTGCCATGACTCGAACCAATCAAAGCGATTGTATCTGTTCACTGAGATTATTTATTGACACAATCGCGCGTCAATTCTTATATTGTCACCATGACAATATGGGTACCCGACCTGTCCTCCTTCGGCGGCCCCCGATACAAGGCAATTGCCGAAGCGCTCGCCACCGATATGCGTAGCGGCAAGCTTAAGCCGGGCGAGCGCCTCCCGACCCATCGAGAATTGGCCTATCGCCTGGGTGTTACCGTCGGCACCGTGACGCGCGCCTATGGCGAGGCCCAGCGCCGGGGCTTGCTGGAAGGCCATGTCGGGCGCGGCAGCTTCCTCGCTCAGCCGGAAAGCCTGCCGGCCAGCTTCGGCATGGCCGATCACGAGCAGAGCGGCCTGATCGAACTCAGCCTCGCATTTCCGCCGCCCCAGGCGGGCGATGGGTTGTTGCAGCGGACTTTCGCCGAACTTGCCCGCCAGCCGGGCGTGGCCCGCCTGCTGGATTATCAGCCCCATGGCGGCATGGCGCGCCATCGCGCGGCAGGGGCGATGTGGATGGAGCGGTTCGGCCTCTCGGTTCCGGCCGATCGCATTATCGTCACCGCGAGCGCTCAGCACGGTCTCACCATCTGCCTGGGCGCGCTGCTTCGACCGGGGGATTTATTGCTGACCGAGCCGCTGACCTACCCCGGCATCCGTGCCGTCGCCGAACTCTTCAAGCTTCGCATCCGAAGCGTGGCGCAAGACGAGGGCGGAATCCGCCCCGACGCGCTCGAAGCCGCAGCCCGCGAGGAATCGCCCCGCGCGCTCTATTGCATGCCGACGTTGCAGAATCCGAGCGGCACCACCATGTCCGCCGAGCGGCGCCAGGCGATCGCCGCCATTCTGCGCAAATACCGCCTGCCGGCGATCGAGGACGACACCTACGGATTTCTGGTCGACGCCCCGCCGCCGCTCACCACATTCACGCCCGATCTGGGTCACTACCTGCTGGGTACGTCGAAGAGCATGGCGCCGGGCCTGCGCGTCGGATTTCTCGCCGTGCCGCCGGGGCAGAGCGCACCTTTCATCGCAGCACTGCGCGCGACGACCTGGATGGCTCCGCCGATATCGGCCGAGATCGCGGCGCGCTGGATCGGCGACGGCACGGCAATCAATCTCGCTGAAACCCAGCGCAAGGCCGCCATTGAACGCCAGAAGCTGACGCGGCGCCTGCTCGATGGATTCGACTACCGGGCCCACCCCAGCAGCTTCTTCGGCATGCTGCATTTGCCGGCACCCTGGCGGGCGGGAGATTTCGTCGGTGCGGCCGCCCGACGCGGCGTGCGTTTGCGCGCCGCGGAGACCTTCGGCACCGATCAGCCTGCGCCCTCGGCCATTCGCCTCTGCATCTGCGGGCTGGCCGATGTGGACCGTCTCGTCGAGGGCGTCGGCCGCGTTGTCGCCTTGCTGCGCGAAGGCCCGACGGCTGATAATCTGATCGTCTGAAGAAATTCAGACGAGGAAGATCCGATGGACAAGACCCATCGCTATGAACTGCGTCTCGATTGGACGGGCGGCCGCCAGGGCGCGGCGGAAAGCTATGTGTCTTACGCGCGGGAATATCGCATCGAGATCGCCGGCAAGCCCACTCTGATCGGCTCCGCGGACCCGACCTTCCACGGCGACGCATCGCTGCACAATCCCGAAGAGATGCTGCTGGCCGCTCTGTCGGCCTGCCACATGCTGAGTTATCTGGCGCTCTGCGTGCGCGCGCATCAAGGTCCTCGCCTATGAGAATGCGGCCACCGGCGTGATGAGCCAGAAGGCGCCGCAAAAGATCGGCTTCACCGATGTATTGCTGAAACCCCGCGTCGTCATCGGCGCCGGCGGCGATACGGCGAAAGCGAAAACTCTGCATGACGAGGCGCATGCGGTCTGCTTCATCGCCAATTCCGTCAACTTCCCCGTGCGCCACGAAGCGGAGATCACCGTGGCGAGGTGAGTGGCCGTCAGTTGCTGAACATCGAGACTTGATGAATGCCCTCACCCTCCCGGCGCCTAGCCCGCCGGGGCCCTCCTTCTCCGGTAGCGGTTCATTTTTCTCCCACGCCCCGCCAGGGGGTTGGAGGGAGTTTTCGTAGCAAATCTAAGCGGCGCTGACGGCGGCCTCGATGGCGCGGGCGACATCGTCGACCACGCGATGAACCAGGCCCTCGTCCTCGCCCTCGGCCATCACGCGGATGACGGGTTCAGTGCCCGATTTGCGGATGAGCAGGCGGCCGGCGGCACCCAATGCCGCTTCCGCGCTGCGGATCGCGTCCTTCACGGCGCGGGCATCCAGGGGTCGGGTAGCGCCATCGACGCGAAGACTCTTGAGGTGTTGCGGGAAAGGCGCGAAGAGCCGCCCGGTCTCGCTTGCGGGCTTGCCCGAGCCCACCAGCACGGCCAGCACCTGCAATGCCGCGATCAATCCGTCACCGGTGGTCACATAGTCGGAGAGGATGATATGGCCCGATTGCTCGCCGCCCACGTTGAAGCCGCCGGCGCGCATGCGCTCCACCACATAGCGATCGCCAACCGGCGTGCGGTGGAGGGCAAGGCCGAGACCGGTGAGAAAGCGCTCCAGTCCCAGATTGGACATGACGGTGGCGACGACGGCACCACCGGCCAGCCGGCCGGCCGCCGACCAGGAGCGCGCCACGAGCGCCATCAACTGGTCGCCGTCCAGGATCTGTCCCTTTTCGTCGGCGAGGATCAGGCGATCGGCATCGCCGTCGAGAGCGACGCCGAGATCGGCGCCATGGGCCAGCACCGCTTCGCACAGGCTCGTGGGGGCCGTGGCACCGCAATCGCGATTGATGTTGGTGCCGTCGGGATCGACGGCGAGCGCAATCACCTCGGCCCCCAGTTCCCACAGCACCGTCGGGGCCACGCG
>JBGPNG010000131.1:0-5594 GCA_041487395.1 Dongiaceae bacterium | reverse complement strand
TATGTCTCGATCATGGTGCCGGGCATCGTCATCGGGATCTCGACCCTGATCGCGCTGGTGACGGTGTTCGGCTTCCTGAATCCCGCCCTGGTTGCGATATGGCCCGGCGATCCGGCCGGCGCGCCGCAGCTCGCCATGGGCTACAGCTCGATCATCGCCGCCCATACGCTGTTCTCCATGGCGCTGGTCATCGTGATCGTGCGCGCGCGCATTGCCGGCATGGACCGCAGCCTGATCGAGGCCTCGATGGACCTCTATGCCGATCCCTGGGCGACGTTCCGTCAGGTGACGCTGCCCCAACTCATGCCGGCCATCGTCGCAGGATTCCTGCTGTCTTTCACTTTCAGCCTCGATGATTTCGTCATCGCCTTTTTCGTTGCCGGCTCGGTGACGACCTTGCCGATCTATGTTTTCTCGTCCATCCGGCGCGGCGTGACGCCGGAAATCAATGTCATCGGCACCAGCGTCATGCTGTTCTCGCTGACCGTGCTGTTCAGCGCCCAGTTCCTGCTGCGGCGCGGCCCGAAGGCGCGGCAGACGCGTTAGGGCGGCCGTTGGGCCGCATCTCAACCATGCTTCGCCGGCGGCGCGCTGACATGGGGCAGGCGCGAGCGGTATTCCAGATCGTCCAACTCCAGATGATTGCGCATGTAGCTGCGCGAGGCATCGCGCATGGGCTGGTAATCCCACGAGGTGTGGCGCCCTTGGGCCATGGTCGATGCGACGAGATGTCGGCGGCGTTGGCTGGCGATGACCTGGGCGCGCAGCGCCTCCTCGTCCCAGCGGGCCAGCGCCTCGGCCCGAAACGCGGCCAGCGTCTTGGCCTCTGCCGGATCGCTCGCGCGATTGGCGCGCTCCAGCGGGTCGGAAACCAGATCGTAGAGCTGCTCGGGATCCGGCCGGCTGCGGATGTATTTGTAGCGGCCGCGGCGAATCATCAACAACGGCGCTATGGCGCCCTCGCCGAAATATTCGCCCAGCGCCTCGTCATGGCCTGCACTGCCGGAGAGATGGGGCAGCAGGCTGCGCCCGTCGATCGGCGCACCATAGGCGGGCGCCTTCCCGCCGGTCGCGATCTCGGTCAGCGTAGGCAAAAGGTCTACAGTCGAAACCGACTGGGCCACGCGCCGCCCCCGGGTTTCGCCGGGGAATGTCACGATCAGCGGCACGCGGCCGGCGTTCTCATGCCAGGTCATTTTGTACCAAAGGCCGCGCTCGCCCAGCATGTCGCCATGATCGGCGGTGAACAGCACCACCGTATCGCCATCGAGGCTGCCGTCTTTCAGCGTTCGCAGCAGGCTTCCCAACTGATCGTCCACATAGCTGATGGCCCCGTAATAGGCGCGCCGGGCCCGGCGGATATGCGTCTCGGTGATTTCATAATTGTCCATGTCCGAGACATGGCGCAGCCGCCGCCAATGCGGATCGGCCGGGTCGGGCGATGTGGCGAGCTTCGGCAGGTCGATCTCATCCTCGCGATAGCGGTTCCAATATTCCGGCAGGATCGCGTAGGGATCATGGGGATGGGTCATGGAGACGACAAGACAGAAGGGCCGCTCATCGGCGCCGCGCGCGGCATCGAACAGATAGCGCCGCGCGGCATAGACCACCTCCTCGTCGAAATCGAGCTGGTTCGAGCGCTGGCAGGGCCCCGCCTGAACGACGGAGAGCATGTTGTGATACCAGCTGGGGCGAACCTCGGGATGTTCCCAATCGGGCGTCCAGCCATAGTCGGCCGGATAGATGTCGGTGGTCAGCCGTTCCTCGAACCCGTGCAATTGATCGGGGCCGCAGAAATGCATCTTGCCAGAGAGCGCGGTGCGATAGCCCGCCTGGCGCAGGTAGTGGGCAAATGTCGGAACATCGGCGGCGAAATCGGCGGCGTTGTCATAGGCGCCGATGCCGGCCGGCCGCCGCCCCGCCATCATGGCAAAGCGCGACGGCGCGCAGAGCGGGCTCGGGCAATAGGCCGAATCGAACACGGCACCGCGCTCGGCCAGTGCCGAGAGATGGGGCGTCTTCACCACGGGATGGCCATGGATCGGCAGGAAGCCGGGCGCCATCTGATCGGACATGACGAACAGGATATTGGGCCGCTTGGGCATCGAACCTCTCCTCAGTTGCCCCTCACCCTGCCCACGCTAACGCGCGGGTCCTCTCCCTCTCCCGCTATGCGGGCGAGGGACTCTTTAGTACGCCCGCGCCCCCTGAAAGGGGGAAAGGGCCGGGGTCAGGGGGCTTTCTACATCTTCAATCTTGCATTTGTCGGGTCGTAGATCGGCTCGCGGGCGACGATGGCGCCGCGTCGCTCGCTAAGGATCTCGACCTCGAGCCTGGTGCCGGGCCCGGCGAGATCGCTGCGGACATAGGCCAGCGCGATGCTCCGCCCGATGGCATGGCCGAAGCCTCCGGAGGTCACCAGCCCGACCCGGTCCTGGTCCTGCCAGACCGTCGCGCAGGGCGGGGCGTCGGCATCGCCTGCCTCGTCGAGCAGCAGGGGCACCAGCCGTTCCTTGGGGCCCTGGCGGGCTTCTTCAACCAGGGCGGCCATGCCGGTGAACCCGGGCTTCTGGAAATCCACGAAGCGTTCCAGGCTTGCCATCAGGGGCGTGTATTCATGGGTCATGTCGGTCTTCCAGCCGCGATAGCATTTCTCCAAACGCAGAGAATCCATCGCATACATGCCGAAGTCGCGGATGCCGCGGGAAGACCCCGCATCCCAGAGCGTCTCATATGTGGCCACCAGGCTTTCCATGGGCGCATGAAGCTCCCAGCCGAGTTCGCCGACGTAGTTGACGCGAAGCGCCAACATGCGGGCGAAACCGATCTCGATCTCCCGGGCGCTGAGCCAGGGAAAGCCCGCATTCGAGAGATCGGCACCCGTTACCTTGGCCAGAACCTCGCGCGACTTGGGTCCCGCGAGAACGAGCGAACCCAGCCGCGCCGAGAGATTCTCGATACGCACCGAGCCATCGGCGGGGAGATGGCGGCGCAGCCAATCGAGATCGTGCCATTCGGCCGCCGCCGCGCTGATCAGATAGAAGCGGTCCTCGGCGAGGCGCGTGATGGTGAATTCGCAGACGATTCCGCCGCGATCGTTCAGCATGTAGGCCAGCGTCACGCGGCCGAGCTTGGGCAGGCGCCCGCAGACCATGCGATCGAGCCAGGCCGCTGCACCCGGTCCCTCGACCGCCAGCTTGGTGAATCCGCCGAGGTCGAGAATGCCGACGCCCTCGCGCACTGCCTTGCATTCCTCGCCCACCGCCGCATGAAAATTGGTGCGGCGGAAACTTGGCTTTTGTTCGGCGATCTCGCCCCTGCGCGCAAACCAGGCCGCGCGCTCCCAGCCGCCGCGGGCGCAGAACATGGCAGGCTTGGCCTTCAGCCGGTCATACAGCGCCGTGGTCTTCGCCGGCCGGCCGGCCGGCCATTCGTTGAACGGATATGCCACGGCATATTCGTTCTGATAGAGCTCGACCGCCTTGGCCACGACATAGGATCTGGTCGCGTAATCGGTATAGCGGCGTGGATCGAGGGACCAGAAATCCCATTCCGGTTCCCCCTGGGCGATCCATTCGGCCAAGGTCTTGCCGGCCCCGCCGGACTGCGCGATGCCGAAGCTGAAGCAGCAGCAGTGATAGAAATTCGTCAGCCCATGGGCCGGGCCGATATAGGGATTGCCGTCGGGCGAATAGGGGATGGGCCCGTTGATCACCTTCTGCATACCCACCTTGCCCAGGATCGGGACCCGGCCGATGGCCTGCTCGATATAGGGCTCCAGGCGATCGAGCGCATCGGGGTAAAGCTGATAGGCGAATTCCGCCGGCACGCCATCGGCCCAACGCGCGACCGCGTTCTCCTTTTCATAGGGGCCCAGCAACAGCCCGTCGCGCTCCTGGCGCAGGTAGTAACTGACGTCGGGATCGCGCAGCAGCGGCAGGGGCGCCTTGCGCGCGGCGAGTTCAGGAATCGATTCCGTCAAAAGATACTGATGCTCGAGAGAGACGATGGGCAGATATTGCCCGACCATGGCCATGATCTCGCCGGCCCGGTAGCCGGCCGCGTTGACGACGATTTCGGCATGGATCTCGCCCTTGTCGGTCAGGATGCGCCAATCGCCGGACGCCCTGCGCGCCAGGCCCGTTACCTTGGTGAACCGTTGAATCCGGCAACCCAGATCCTTGGCGCCCTTGGCATAGGCCTGGGTCAATTGGCTGGGATCGATATCGCCGTCGTAAGGGTCCCACAGCGCACCCTGGAGATCGTGAAGTTCGAGGAAGGGATGGCGGTCCCTCGCTTCGGCGGGAGTCAATAGATCGAATTCGATGCCCTGGGCCCGCGCCATGGCGGCGACATGCTTGTATTCATCCATCCGGTCGCGGCCATGGGCCAGGCGCAGCGAGCCGGTGATATGATAGTTGATGGGATAGCCCACATCATCGCCCAGCCGCGCATAGAGCTTCGTGCTGTGGCGCTGCAGCTTGATTATGTTCCAGCTGGTGGAGAAGTTCGGGCAATTGCCCGCCGCGTGCCAGGTCGAGCCCGAGGTCAATTCGTCGCGCTCCACCAGCAGGCAATCGGTCCAGCCGAGCTTGGCCAGATGATAAAGCGCGCTGCAGCCGGCAGCACCGCCGCCGATGATCACGACCCGCGCATGGTCCGCCATGGCATTTCCCCCAGAGAAAAATCGAGGTCTCGGATTCCAATTCTCGTCGAGGCCTGCCTCGGGCGACGTTAAGCTCGCATCGCCTCGCGCGGCAACAGCACCCGGAAGCGCCGGCGGATCTCGTCGTCTGTCTCTTCCGAGACATGTCGCGGATAATGTTTTTTCAGGATGTCGCGCGTCTTCTCTATCGCCCGGTCGACGATGTCATGGCCGCCGCGCTCGGCCCAGTCGTTCGGACTGCGCCGGTCGCCGACGGCGGGATAGACATATTCGGTCTGCATCAGCCGCAGCGTCTGGTCGGAGCCAAGGTAATGCCCCGGGCCGTTGAGGCAGACCTCGCGGATGGTCTCGAGCGAGATCGATTCATCGCTCACGTCGATGCCGCGGATGGTGCGCTGCACGGCGCCGATGATGTCGTTGTCGATGACCAGGCTCTCCAAACAGAAGCCCAGCAGACTGGCATGCATGCCGGCCGATTCGTAGATCAGATTGGCACCAGCATTGCCGACAAGGGCGTGGCTATAGGCCTTCTCCATGCCGGCCTGGGCATCGGGAATCTTCGAATCGCACATGCCGGAGGCGGTGCCGCCGGTCAGATCGTAGAAATGCGCCATCTGCCCGCAGGCGGCCGAGAGCAGGGCCTGCTCCGGGCTGCCGCCCGACATCGCTCCAGTCCGCAGATCGGAGACGAAGGGCCAGGTGCCGAAGATGGCGACGGCGCCCGGCTTGATCGCGTTGACGTAAACGAGGCCGGCCAGCACTTCCGCCACCTCTTGGACGATGGCGCCGGCGAGCGAGGCCGGCGCGGTAGCCCCCGCCTGACCGGCGGAGAGTAGAAGGACCGGCATGCCGCCGCGCACGGCGACCTCAAGGCAGCGGCAGGCGTCGGTGGCAAATTTGAGCGGCGGCACGACGAAGCAGTTCGACT
>JBGPNG010000130.1:0-5597 GCA_041487395.1 Dongiaceae bacterium | reverse complement strand
CCGCTGGAGATCCAGGACATCGGCGACCGTGACAAGCGCATTTCCGAAACGCTTGCCGCCGTCGGCCTGGACAGGAGCTTCCGCTACCGCTACCCGCACCAGCTCTCGGGCGGCCAGCGCCAGCGCGTGGGCATTGCCCGCGCCTTGATGCTGGAGCCCAAGCTCCTGTTCCTGGACGAGCCCACTTCCGCCCTCGACGTCTCCGTGCAGGCCGAGATCCTGAATCTTCTGGTGCGGCTGCGCAAAGAGCGTGGCTTCACTTATGTCCTGGTGACCCACGATCTCTCGATCATCTCCCACATGTGCGACCGGCTGATCGTGATGAACGTGGGGCGCATCGTCGAATCTATGCCGGCCAGCGCGTTGCGCGATCGCACGCCTGAGAACCCCTATACCCAGCAGCTGCTGCAGGCGAGCCTGGGATACGACCGCCAAGCCGTCGAGCGCTATCAAACGTTTGACTGATAGCCAAACGATAGTCCTTCGGGTGGTGGGTCAATTTGCCCTCATGGTTCGACAAGCTCACCATGAGGCGTTTATTTTCTCCTCATCCTGAGCCTGTCGAAGGATGAGACCGTCAAAATGACCCAGTACCGGCCTTCGCCAGCGCCGCGTAATCGATGGGCTTGTGCCGGTCGAGCCGGGCATCGGCCGCCGGCATGGGGTATTTGAGGCCCGTCCCGCAATTGTAGAGCACGACGCGCTCGCTCGGCGCAATCCGGCCGTCGGCGAGCGATTGCTTCAAGGCAGCATATGTCGCCGCTCCCTCCGGGCAAAGCAGCAGCCCTTCCTTGCGCGCAACCTCCAGTCGGCCGGCTTCGATGGCGTCGTCGTCCACGGCGACGGCATAGCCGCCCGAATTACGCACGGCGCGCAAAATCAGGAAATCGCCGACGGCGACCGGCACGCGGATGCCGCTTGCGATCGTATGGGCGTTCGACCAGAGCGTCGCATGTTCTGCGCCCTCCTCGAAGGCCTTTACGATCGGGGCGCAGCCGGATGCCTGGACCGCGATCATCCGGGGGCGTTTCTTGCCGACCCAGCCCAGCGCCTCCAACTCGTCGAAGGCCTTCCACATGCCGATCAGCCCAGTCCCCCCGCCGGTCGGATAAAAGATCGCATCGGGCAGGTCCCAGCCGAGCTGCTCCGCCAGCTCCAGCCCCATGGTCTTCTTTCCCTCGATCCGATAGGGCTCCTTCAATGTGGAAAGATCGAACCAGCCCATGGCCTGCTTGCCCTCGCCCACGATCTTGCCGCAGTCGTTTATCAGGCCGTTCACGCGCCATACCTTGGCGCCCTGAAGCGCGATCTCGCACACGTTCACCTCGGGCGTATCCTCCGGACAGAAGACATAGCTTTCCATGCCGGCGCGGGTGGCGTAAGCCGCCATGGCGGCGCCGGCAGTGCCGTTGGTCGGCATGGCCACCCGGCCGACGCCCAACTCCTTGGCCATGCAGATGGCAACCGCCAGGCCGCGCGCCTTGAAAGACCCGGTGGGCAGCCGGCCTTCGTCTTTGACCAGGATTTCGCCTGCCTTCAATTCGCGCGATATCCGCGGCAGGGAAATCAGCGGCGTCATGGTTTCGCCGAGCGAGACGATGTTCCGGCACCGGCGCACCGGCAGGAATTCGCGATAACGCCAGAAATCCGGCGCGCGGCTCTTCAGCGTCTCGCGCGTCACCGCCTTGGCAATGCCGGCCAGGTCATAGCGTACCAGGATCGGCCGCCCCGCCGCCGACAGGCCATGCAGCCGGTCGGCCTCGTAGCGCTCTCCGGTCAGAGAGCATTCCAGATGCGTGACGAAGGTCGGCCGCTCGACGGCAGTATTGGATTCAAATTTCATGGTGGGGTTCTCGCAATGAGGTGGCGCAGTCTGCCATATTTCAGCTCGACGCAGGCCGCAAAAAACCACATCGATATCATGCCAGCGAGCCCGCGGCGGCGCCGCGAAGCGTTGCCATCGCGCCGCCTCGCCCCCTAGGGCCTGATCGTCTTAAGCCGGTTCGGCTTCAGACGTGAATCAGGCCCTGTAGTTCCAGGCGTAGCAGCAGCGGTCGAGGATATCGCGGTAGGAAGTGAAGATGCGGTTGGAGAGCCAGTTGTCGCGCATGAACTGCCAGATGTTCTCGACGGGGTTCAACTCGGGCGACTTTGCCGGCAGCGGGAGCAGAGCGATATTGCTCGGCACCGGCAGCTTGGCCGAATCGTGCCAGCCGGCGCAATGCCTTGACATCGTAATCCCCTCGAAGCCCAACCGCAGCCGCCATGGCAATCCTCCTCTCGATTGCCATGATGAATCATATTTCCACCCGATTCCGGATTCCCCCGCGTGAGTCGTCCTCAGGTAGACTTGGTATGACTCCTTTCGGTGTGCACCTGTCGCAGCCTCAGCAGGTTCTGAGTTCGCGTTTTAGCACCTTGCCTGTGGCAGTGCGGGGAAGCTTGTCGATGAAGAAGACCTCGGCCGGCACCTTGTATTTGGCGAGCCGGGTGCGGCAATGGCTGGTCACTGCCTCCACCGTCATGTCGGCGCCGGGCTTTGGCACGATGAAGGCCTTGCCAACCTCGCCCAGACGCTCGTTCGGGATGCCAATCACTGCCACCTCGGCAACGCTCGGCAGCTCGTAGATCGCGTTCTCGACTTCGGCCGGGTAGACGTTCTCGCCGCCGGAAATATACATGTCCTTCCAGCGGTCGACGATGTAGTAGAAGCCGTCCTCGTCCTGCCGGGCGGCATCGCCCGTGTGCAGCCATCCGTCGGTGAAGGAACTCGTGTCCGCCTCCGGCCGGTTCCAATAGCCGGGCGTTACGTTCGGCCCGCGCGTCCAGATCTCGCCGATCTCGCCCGGATTCGCATCGCGACCCTCCGCGGTCACAAGGCGCACCTCCGTATGCAGCACCGGCAGCCCCGCCGAGCCGATCTTCAGGATCGCCTGTTCGGCGTCGATGACCAGCGTCGTCGGACTGGTTTCAGTCATGCCGTAGCCCTGCTGCAGTGCCACACCCCGCTTGGCCCAGGCCTCGAGCAAGCTCAGGGGCGCCGGCGCGCCGCCCATGCCCGCGCTCACCAGGCGCGAGAAGTCGGCCGTGGAGAACCGCTCGTGCTGCAACATGAAGAGGTAGTGGGCCGGCACACCCCAGAAGTGGGTGATGCCGGCGGCCGGATCGGCGATCAAATCCAGCGCTTCGCCCGGATCGAAGTTGCGCATGACGAGCACGGTGCCGCCGGCGTGAAAGCATGGGTTGGCAAAGAGGTTAAGCCCGCCCGTGTGAAACAAGGGCGCGACGGTAAGTGCAACCGAGTCGCAGGAAACCCTGGCCGGCCCGCCCACATTGACGCAGTTCCAGAACGTCATGCCGTAGGTGATGATCGCGCCCTTCGGGCGCCCAGTGGTGCCGGAGGTGTACATGATGGTCATCGCGTCAGCGTGTGTCAGCGCCACGTTCGGCAATGCGCCCTTAGCTGCCGCAAGCGCCTTCTCGTAGGCGCTGTCGTTCGCTTCGCCATCAAGTTCCAGGAGGGCCGGCACGCGAGCGCTCGCCTTCAGCTCCGTCGCTTGGGTCGCGTAAGAGCGATCGCATACGAGCACCTTCGGGGTCGCATCGCCGACGATGAAGGCCAGTTCATGGACAGTGAGCCGCCAGTTCAGCGGCAGCAGGATCGCACCGAGCCGGCCGCAGGCGAACTGGAGCTCGAAAGTGTCAATGGTGTTCGGCGCCAGCACCGCCACTCGGTCACCCTGCCCGACCCCGAATTGCTCTTTGAGCGCAAGTGCTGCCCGGCTTATCCGACTATCGAATTCGCCATAGGTAAGGCGGCGGTCGCGGTACAGATCGACGGCGGCGAGCTTATTCGGCGTGCGCCGGCCATGACTGGCAATCCAGTCATAATAGGGAACTGCAGTGGTGCAATACGGTGCAGACATGGGTGAACGTTCCTCCCCCGAATACCCCGGCACCAGACTAGTTCAACGCCGACGATGATAGCACAGGCCATGCCCCTGATTGACACGGGTGCGGCGACCACATGGAGCGACCGATCTTAGAGAGTGCAACGCAGCAAATAGTGTGCGCGCTCCGTCCGGAAGTCCGTCGGCCAGGAGTTCCGCTACCGGTCAAACTGCGAAGGACAGTCCCATGCTCGCCATGTCCGCTTTGAAACTGACTGCGGAAACACGGATGGGGTCTTGATGGTGTTGGCAAAGATGTGATTCCTCCCAAACCGGAACTTTGAATCATGCGCCGTGAACTCGCGGACCGGGAATGGAACATCATCCAAGCGATGCCACCGAACAATCCGCGCGGCGGGCTTACGAGCAAGATTCATGCGGTCGTCGATAGAACGGTCCGCCAGCACGGTCTGACCTTGCGTCCGGCGAAACGCACGACAATCGGTTGTGTTCAGCTCTTCCGACCGGATTGAAGCCGCGAAAGATGCTGCCGGCCGATCGAGCGTATGATGCCGACCGGATCGGGGCTTTGGCCACTCGGCAGGGCGCAAGGGCGAACATTCCGCCGAAACGGCACCGCAAGAAGCCGATTTGCTTCGGCCCATGCCTCTAGCGAGCGCGAAACTCGGTCGAGCGGTTCTTCAGCAAGATAGAACACTGCCGCCGTACAGCCACGCGCTACGGCAAATTCGCAGCCAACCATCTCGCCTTCATCAAGCCTGCATCCATCCGGCCGTGGCTGCGCAGCTATGAATCCCCGTCCTAGTTCGATGTCTTCATCTGGCTCGCTACCATGCCGTTGCTTTGCTGCGTGCAGATCTGTTCGGCGCTCACCGAGCTGTTGTTCCAGCTGCCGACCGCCTGGCCGGGGCCCGATTTGCAATCGAAGGGCTGCACGCCGGCATATACGCCGTCCTCGCACCAATATGCGAATACGAAAAAGTAAAGCGAGGCACCGCGCGGGCAATACTTATGAGATCCGTTGTCATCGGCAGCGGCATAGCCGACACCGCTGAAGACCAGGATCGATACAGCCAGGATGATACGTTTTAGTTGTAGAATCATCTCCTGTTCCTTCCAATAGCTGAGATCAACAGCTATGCGCTTGATCCCTTAAGCATCGGTCAAAGAATCGCCCGGGGCAAGGGCAAGTTGCCGTGGCATCATGGTCGGGGCCGCGGGCGCTTCCGTTAGATCCAAGGAATCGAGCGAAATGAACGTCAGCAATCGGCAGGTCGAAGACTATCGGCGCGACGGCGCCGTGGTGTTGCGCGGCGCTTTCGTCGACTGGGCGGAACCTCTGCGCCGGGGCGTCGAACGCAACATGGCGGCGCCCGGTCCCTATGGCACGGAGAACGTGCGACCGGGCGACGGCGGCGGCCGCTTCTTCGACGACTACTGCAACTGGCAACGCATCCCCGAGTTTGCCGACTTCATGCGCAACTCGCCGGCCGCGGCGATGGCCGCCCGGCTCATGGGATCGCGCGAGGTCCAGATTTTTCACGATCACGTTCCGGTCAAGGAACCGGGAACGCCCAAGCCCACGCCCTGGCATCAGGACATGCCTTATTACTGTGTCGAGGGCATGCAGACCGGGAGCTATTGGATCCCCCTCGATGCGGTGACGGAAGACAACACGCTGCGCCT
>JBGPNG010000129.1:0-5604 GCA_041487395.1 Dongiaceae bacterium | reverse complement strand
TGAACTGTTGCTGACCGGCGGCGACGAAGACGTCGCGTTGGGCGAGAGTTTCGAGTTCGATTTGCCGCCGGCGATCGCGCCCTTGCGCCGGCAATTATTGCTGACCGAGGCCATTCTGCGCGCGGGCCATAACTTCGGCCAGCGTCCGCCCGGCATCGACCAGGCCTCGCGGCTTGCCGGCGAACTGGCCCAGCTCTTGGACCAGATGGCGACCGAAGCTGTCGGTTTCGAGGGTCTGGCCGGGATCGCCGCCGATCACGCCGAGCATTGGCAACGCACGGTCCGCTTCCTGGAAATCCTTTCGAAAGTCTGGCCGACCATGCTGGCGGTCGAAGGAACGCTCGATCCCGCCGATCGGCGCAACCGGCTTTTGGCCGCCGAAACCGAGCGGCTGAAACGCCAGCCGCCGACGGAGCCGGTGATCGCCGCCGGATCGACCGGCAGCATTCCGGCTACGGCCGAGCTTCTGGCCGTCATTGCCCGGCTGCCGAATGGCCGGGTCGTGCT
Source organism: Dongiaceae bacterium (assembly GCA_041487395.1). GTDB lineage: Bacteria > Pseudomonadota > Alphaproteobacteria > Dongiales > Dongiaceae > DASXQK01. The sequence goes on along the minus strand of JBGPNG010000129.1, from coordinate 5,097 downwards.
GCCCGGGCTCGATCGCGAAGCGGATGAGACGACTTGGGCCGCGATCGAGGCAGAACCGCTCCATCCCCAGCATGGCATGGCCCTGTTGCTGAAGCGCCTCGGCTTGGCACCGGCCGAGGTCGCCTTGTGGCCCGGCGCCGGATTTGCCGGCCCACCACCGAGCCGCGGCCGGTTGATCGCGGAGGCCTTGCGCCCGGCAGCAACGACGGAGCGCTGGCGCGAGTTTGCTGCCGGCGCCGATCGCGAGCGGATCGAACTCGCGTTGACGACCGTGGAGCGCGTGGATTGCCCCAGCCTGCAGGAGGAAGCGCAAGTGATCGCGCTGCGCCTGCGGCGCGCCCTGGAGGACGAGAACAAACGCGCGGCGCTGATCACGCCAGATCGCATGCTCGCCCGGCGCGTGGCGGGCGAACTCGGCCGCTGGGGGATCGAGATCGACGATTCCGCGGGCCGGCCTTTGGCACTGACCCCGCCCGCGGTTTTCCTGCGGCTGACGGCGGCGATGATCGCCGAGCGGGCAGCACCGGCCTCATTGCTGGCCCTGCTGAAACATCCGCTGGCCGCGGCCGGGCTGACACAAGTGGCTTGCCGCGGCTTTGCCCGCCGGCTTGACGTCGCCTTGCGCGGGCCACGGCCGCGGCCGGGCCTGAAGAGTCTGGCGCGTGTTGCGGGGCTCGATGCCGGCAGCCGCAAATTTCTCTCCGATCTGGCGGCGAGTGCGGCACCCTTCGCCGATCTGGCGCGCAGGAAGAAAGTCTCGCCGCGCGATTTGCTGGCGGCCCATGTGGCGCTTGCGCAAACCTTGGCCGCGGCCGAGGGCGAAAGCGGTGCTTCCCGCCTCTGGGCCGGCGAGGCGGGCGAGGCGGTGGCCGGATTCCTCTCCGAATTGGCCGAGGCGCTCGCCGATTTCCGGCCCATCCAGGGCCGCTATTGGCCGGGCTTGTTCGATAGCCTGCTGAGCGGACGCGTGTTGCGGCCCCGTTTCGGCCGGCATCCGCGTCTTGCCATCTGGGGCCCGCTGGAGGCCCGATTGCAGCAGGCCGATCTCGTCATCCTGGGCGGGCTCAACGAGAAAAGCTGGCCGCCCGAGGCGCCCATCGATCCCTGGTTCAGCCGGCCCATGCGCAAGGCGCTTGGCCTTTCTTCGCCGGAGCGGCGCATCGGTCTGGCCGCCCATGATTTCGCGCAGGCCTGGTCATCAGCCCCGGAATTGATGCTGACCCGGGCGCTGCGCGTGGAGGGTTCGCCGACGGTACCCTCGCGCTGGCTTCTGCGCCTGGATAGCTTGCTGCGCCTGCTTGATATCCAACCTGCCACCCTTCACGCCGGCGTCTGGCTCGGCTGGCAATCGCAACTCGACCGGCCGGATCGCGTCACGCCGGCGCCCTCGCCGGCGCCGACGCCGCCGCGCGAGCTGCGCCCGACGAAGCTCTCCGTGACGGAGATCGAAACCTGGATCGGCGATCCCTATTCGATCTATGCCAAACACATCCTGCGCCTGGCGCCGCTGGATCCCCTCGATGCCGATCCGACGGCCGCCGAGCGTGGAACCTTCATTCATGAAGCGCTGGAGCGTTTTCTGAAGGCCACGCCCGATGGGCTGCCGGCCGATGCCTATGAGATGTTGATCGGATTCGGCCGGGTTGCTTTCGGGAAATCTCTCGATCGCCCGACGGTCCATGCCTTCTGGTGGCCGCGGTTTCGACGCATCGCCCAGTGGTTCGTTCAACAGGAGATTGCCCGCCGGCCGCGGCTCGCCGAAAGCACCGCCGAGGCAAAGGGCGCAATTCTGCTCGAGCTTTCCGGTTGCCGGCCCTTCACGCTGCGGGCCAAGGCCGACCGAATCGATCGCCTGACATCGGGCCGGCTTGCCATCATCGATTACAAGACCGGAACGGTGCCGACCAATCCCCAGGTCGAGTTCGGCTATGCGCCGCAGCTTCCGCTCGAAGCGGTCATTGCGAGCGCCGGCAAATTTGCCGGCATCGCGCCGGCGGAGGTCGCCGAGCTTGCCTATTGGCGCCTGCTCGGCGGGCGCGACATCGCGGAGATCAGGCCGGTCAAGGCCGAGGCGATGACCTTGGCCAAGGCTGCGCGCGCCCAGCTCGAAAAGCTGATCCGAGCCTTCGAGGACCCCTCGATGCCTTACCTGCCGCTGCCGGATCCCGATTTCGTGCCGAAGTTCGGCGTCTACGACCATCTTTCGCGCCGCGCCGAATGGGGTGTCGTCGGCGGGGAGGGCGAGGAATGAGCCTGCCGACGCCCGAAGCCATGTTGCGGCGCGCGCTCGAAGCCCAGCGCGGCGCGGCCGACCCCGGCGCCAGCGTCTGGGTCGTTGCTTCCGCCGGCACGGGCAAGACGACCGTATTGGCCGATCGGACCCTTCGCCTGCTGCTGAACGGCAGCCCGCCGGAGCGCCTGCTCTGTCTCACCTTCACCAAGACGGCCGCTGCCGAGATGGCCAACCGCATTGCCGAGCGTCTGGGCCAATGGGCCGTAATGGACGAGCCGGGTTTGACGGAAACGCTGAAAGTCTTGCTCGGCCACGCCGCCGATGACGGCGAGCGGGAGCTGGCCCGACGGCTCTTCGCCCGCGTACTGGATACGCCGGGCGGCATGCGGATATTGACCATCCACGCCTTTTGCCAATCTCTGCTGCGACGGTTCCCGCTGGAAGCCGGCATCGCGCCGCATTTCGAGCTGCTCGACGAGCGGCGCAGCGAGGAGCTGGTGCTCGAGGCGCGCGACGAGATGCTGAGCGCCGCCGGCGAAGAGGAGGGCGGCGCGCTCGCAGAGGCGCTCGCTATCGTCAGCGAACGCGTCAACGAGCAGGATTTCGGCGAACTCTTGAGCGAGATCACCGGCGCGCGGGGCCGCATCAAGGAATTGCTGATGCGTCATGGCAGCGTTGACGGGCTTGTCGCGGCATTGCGCGAGAAGCTGCATCTGGCCGTCGACGAGACGGTGGCAACGATACGTGCCGCGGGCGTGGCCGAGAGCGCTTTCGATGGCGCCAAGTTACGCCTTGCGGCCGCAGCACTCGCTCACGGCAGCGAGGCCACCGACCAGCCGCGCGGCCAAACCATTGCTACATTTCTGGCCGCGACACCGGTCGAGCGGGCGGCCGCTTTTGAGAGCTACGCCGCGGCGTTTCTGACCGAGGGCAATGTCCGCAAGCGCCTGGCCACCGCCGCCGTCGTGAAGCGCCTGCCCGCCGCAATCGAGATTCTGCAAAATGAGGCCGAGCGCATCCGCGATCTGCTCGATCGCCTGAAGGCGGCCGAACTGGCGGAAGCGACGAAGGCGCTGCTTACCCTTGGCGCCGAAATCCTGGATGGCTATGGCCGTCTGAAGGATAGCCATGTGGCACTGGATTACGACGATTTGATTCTGGCCGCCCGCGATCTGCTGCGCCAGCCGGGCATCGCGCCCTGGGTGCTGTTCAAGCTCGACGGCGGCCTCGACCACATCCTGGTGGACGAAGCGCAGGATACCAACCCGGCGCAGTGGCAGGTGATCGCAGCCCTCGCCGAGGAATTCTTCGTCGGCGAAGGCGCTTCGCCGCGCCCGCGCACGATTTTCGCCGTGGGCGATGGCAAGCAATCCATCTTCAGTTTCCAAGGTGCCGATCCGCTGGCGCTGGAGGCCATGCGCGTTCATTTCGACCGGCGCCTCGCCAATATCGGCCGCCAGCTGGCCCTCGTGCCGCTCAACATTTCCTTTCGCTCGACGCAAGCCGTACTCAGCGCCGTGGATGCGATCTTCGCGCAAGCAACGGCGAAGCAGGGCGTGGCTCCCGAAGGCGGCGACATCGTCCATCAAGCCTCCCGCATCGGTCATGCCGGGCGGGTGGAACTCTGGCCGCTGGCCGAACCGGCCGGTCGCGGCGCCCAGGCGGATTGGCGGCCGCCCCGCGAACGGCGCGCCGGCGATTCGCCGCGCGAGCGGTTGGCGCGGCTGATGGCCCGGCGTATCGGCGACATGCTGGCCCGCGGCGAACGGCTCGAATCCCGCAATCGCCCGGTGCGCCCCGGCGATTTTCTGATCCTGGTGCGCCATCGCGACGCGCTGGTCGATTCGCTGGTGCGCGAGTTGAAGACCCGGGGCATTCCCGTCGCCGGCATCGATCGCATGCGGCTTGGCGAGCAGCTCGCGGTCATGGATCTCATCGCCTTCGGCCAGTTCCTGCTGTTGCCCGAGGACAGTTTCAATCTCGCCGTGCTGCTGAAGAGTCCTTTGCTGGGCTTGAACGAGGATGAGCTCTATGCCTTGGCTGCCGCGCGCGGGGCACGCAGCCTGTGGGCCGAGCTGCAGCGCCGCCCCGAATTCGCAGCCGTGCGCCGATTCCTGGCCGACGCCCTGGCCAAGGCGGATTTTCTGCCGCCTTATGAACTCTATGCCGATCTGCTGGGCCGCCTCGACGGCCGCCGGAAGCTGCTGGCGCGCCTCGGGGCCGACGCCGCCGACCCCATCGAGGAGTTCATGAACCTGGCGCTCGCCCATGAACGCGAGCATGTGCCCTCGCTCCAGGGATTTCTTCACTGGCTCGGCCGCGACGAGATCGAGATCAAGCGCGAGAGCGATCCCGGCGGCCCGGAGCTGGTGCGGATCATGACGGTACATGGGGCCAAGGGGCTGCAGGCACCCGTCGTTTTCCTGCCCGACACGATCTACATGCCGACCAAGACGCCGCGGCTGCTCTGGCTCGACGCGGCCGAGGGCGGTCTCGCATTGTGGTCGCCGCGGGTGGCGGACGACGATCCTCTGGCCACCGCGGCGCGCGCGCGGACCAAGCTGAGGCGCGAAGAGGAAGGCCGCCGCCTGCTCTATGTCGCCCTCACCCGGGCGGAAGATCGTCTTTATGTCTGCGGCTGGCGCGGCAGCAATCGGCCGTCGGCGGACAGCTGGTACGAATTGATTCGCCAGGGCTTGACCGGTCTTGCCGAGCCCATGGCGTTCAATTGCCGCCCGGAACTGGGCGAAGGGGGGTGGACGGGCGAGGGTCTGCTTTTCGTCCAGCCCCAGACCGGCGCCCCCGAATCAGATAAAGATCGGCCACGCGGCACACAGCCCATCGAAAAGCCCTTCGATCCCTGG
>JBGPNG010000128.1:0-5607 GCA_041487395.1 Dongiaceae bacterium | reverse complement strand
CGACTGCGCGCCCTACAATGACAGCGGGTCAGGAGGGCCGCTGTGAGCATCGACTTTCTGGTAACCTCGCTTATCGTCGTCGTTTCACCCGGCACCGGCGTGCTCTTTACGCTGGCGGCTGGACTCTCGCGCGGGTCCCGCGCAAGCCTCGTCGCTGCCTTCGGATGCACGCTTGGCATCGTCCCGCATATGGCTGCGGCGATCATGGGGCTCGCGGCACTCCTGCACACGAGCGCGCTCGCCTTCCAGACCCTCAAATACCTGGGCGTGGCCTATCTTCTTTACATGGCCTGGAACGCGCTGAGGGAGAAGGGTGCGCTTCAAGTGGAAAAGAAAGTCGACACCCGCTCGGCAATCCAGGTGATCGTGTCAGCCATCCTAGTCAACATCCTCAACCCGAAACTGTCGATATTCTTCTTTGCTTTCCTGCCTCAGTTCGTGAGCGCCCATGAACCGCATCCGCTCTCGCGCATGTTCGAGTTGAGCGCTGTTTTCATGCTGCTGACTCTCGTGGTCTTTATCGGCTACGGGCTGTTCGCCGCTTCGATCCGCAATCACGTCATCTCTCGCCCGCGGGTGTTGACGTGGATGCGCCGCACGTTCGCCGGCGCGTTTGTCGCGCTCGGCGTCAAGCTCGCGTTTGCCGAGCGCTAACGCGATCTCTCTGCGCCTCTGTGCCTCGCCGGTTATCCTGCCTATCTGCCCTAAGACCGCGGCTTCAATTTCTCCGGGTCGTAGAATGGGAAGCGCACGACCATTGCCGGGATGCGCTTTTGATGGCCGTCGAGCTTGCCGATCTCGACTTCGGTGCCGAGCGCGGCATAGGCGACGTCGATGCGGCAGAGCGCGATGTTCTTCTTCAAGATAGGCGAGCGGGTGCCGCTGGTGATCGTGCCGATCTGGGCCCGGCCGACATGGATGCAGTCGCCCTTGCCCGCCGTCTCGTTGCCGGCAAGCTCGAGGCCTACGAGTTGCCAGCGCGGATGCTCCTTGCGCCGGAGCACGGCCTGGCGACCGATGAATTCCTCATTGCCCTTGAGAGCCACGGTGAAGCCGATGCCGGCCTCGAAGGGGTCGATCTGGTCGTTGAACTCATGGCCCGCGAAGATGAGCCCCGCCTCGATGCGCAGCATGTCGAGGGCTTCGAGCCCGAGCGGCGTCAGGTCGTGGGGCTTGCCCGCCTCCCACACTGCATCCCACACCGCCGGGGCATCCTTCGGATGGCAGAAGATTTCGTAGCCCAACTCGCCCGTGTAGCCGGTGCGCGAGACGACGACGGGGATTCCGTTGTGATCGCCGATGCGACCGACGGTGAAGTGGAACCATTGGATTTCGCTCAACGATGGTCGCGCCGGCGCAGTCCAGACGAGATCGCGCAGGATGTCGCGGCTCTTCGGGCCCTGGACCGCGACGTTGCAAAGCTGGTCGGTGGAGGACTTGACCCAGACCTTGAGCCCGCGGGCCGCCGCATGATCGCGCAACCATTTCCCCGTGAACTCGTCGCCGGCGATCAGGCGATAGCGATCGGCCCCCATGCGAAAGGCGACGGCATCGTCCAGCATCCCGCCGCTTTCGTAGCAAATCGCCGTATATGCGGCCTGTCCCTCGGCCAGGCGGCGCATGTTGCGGGTGCAGGTGAGCTGCATCAAGGTCTCGGCATCGGGGCCAAGCACCTCGAATTTGCGCAGCGGCGACAGGTCGGTCATGACCGCGCCCTCGCGGGCCGCATGATATTCGTCGATGGCGCCATGGTTATTGAATCTAGTCGGCAACCAATAGCCGCGGTATTCGGTGAAGTTGCGGGTGAGCGCCGAGGTCCGGGGATGGAACGGCGTCTCGCGGGTCAGCTTGGCTTCTGAATCGGGAGTCATGCGGTAAGCGATCGCTCGTGAAAAATTGTGGCGGGCAGGATATACCCGGACGTGGATATCGGTCGGATTCCAGGCATTGGTCGCATCGATGTCGTCAGGACAGGCGGTCGAGGCACAGACCAGATCCGTCGTCGCCCGAAACAGCACGTAGTCGCCCGGCCGCGACCATGGGTCGTCAAGGAAAATGGCGTTCTGCGCGCCGATACCCGTGTTGTAGAAAAGGTTCAAACAGGGCCAGCCCCGGCGCACCTGGACGCCATAGGGCCTGAACGCATTGCTGAAGTTGTCCGAGCAGTTGGCATGGCCCGGATAGCCCTGATCCTCGTAGAATTTGGCGGTGCAGGCCAAGCCGAAAGCATCGTGCCGGCCGACCGTGTCGCGCACCAGTTCCAGCAGGGGCTGCAGATCCTGATCGAAGAATTTCGAATAGAGTCCGGGGCCGGGATAGACATAGCCGGTCAGCGTGCGCGTCGCCGTCATGTCGAAGCTGCGCTCGCGGCCCGCTTGAAGTTGGCGCGCGTCGAAGGCGAGAAAGTCGGAGCATTGCCGCCCGGCGACATCGAGGATCTGGATGTAGTCGCCGGCCTTGACCTCGTATGACCGGGCCGTCGCCTTGTCGATATGGACCTCGAACTTGGGTTCGGCCAGCGGCTCGGGCAACGGCGGCTGGGTCAGGGCCTGGGGATTGGCGCGCTTGACGAATACGACGAGATCGGTCGGCGGCAATTCGTCCGCCACCGCCATCGGCCTGCCCACGGCGTGAACGACAACAATGCAGTCGCGCCCCGCGGTCAGACCGATCGTCTCTCCCGGGCGCGAGTCGTGTTGAAAGAGGTCGGCCGCCCGGTCGATTTGACCCGGCAGGCCCCGGGCCCGCAACGATGCCGCGACCGTCTTTGCCGCCTCGTCCGTGCCGGCCAGCAGGCGGCTGATTCCAACGGCGCGACCCGTGGCAGTAAGACCGAGAGCCTGCGAGTCCTCACGACCCTCCGGCGAGAAGGCCACGAGTTCGGCGCGCTGGCCACCTTCCGGATCGACAAGGGTCAGGCGGTCCCCGGCCGCCAGACCAATGACGAGCGCGCCCGCGCCGGCAACCCGATAGCGTTCGGTTCCCGCCTCGAATCTGGGAAGCCCCGGCTCGATCAGCCGTGGCCGGTTCGCCAATGCCAAGACCATGCATCCCTCTCAGTTTCGCGGAACGCCGTCAGTGTGGGGTATCGGACAGTCAGCGGCAAGCCATCAGCTGTGGGCGGGCTGCACGAGGTCGACGGGCGGATGAGAGGCCGGGGCGACCGGCGCGGATCCAGGGAAAACCCTGATTTCGCGCAGGCGCAGGCCGATTGCGGTCCCTGCCGTCAGCCCATTGGCTGAACGGGCCGCGGCGGCGAGCTCGATCTCGACCGGCTGCAGCGCCAGCGGCGACATAACTTCCAGACGATGCACCGCGCCGCCGGGCAGGCGCTGAACGATGCGCCCCGGCAGGCTGCCGGGCGCGCCCGGCCGGGTCACCTCCACGTGGTGGGGCCGGACATAGACCAGAACGGGCCCGTCGGAGAGCCCGGCGGGGCCGCCTTCGACCGCCACGCCGCCCACGCGCAGCCGGCCGCCTGCCACTTCGCCCTCGAAGCGATTGGCATGGCCGATGAAATCGAAAACGAAGGGAGTGGCTGGGTTGTCATAGATATCCTGCGGTCGCCCCATCTGCTCGATCCGTCCCTGATTCATCACCACCACGCGATCGGCGAGCTCGAGAGCCTCCTGCTGATCGTGAGTGACGAACAAACTGGTTAAGCCCATGTCGTCGTGCAGTCGGCGCAGCCATCGGCGCAATTCCTTGCGCACCTTCGCGTCCAGGGCGCCGAACGGTTCATCGAGCAACAGCAATCGGGGCTGGATCGCCAGCGCACGGGCAAGAGCGACGCGCTGGCGCTGGCCGCCCGAAAGCTGGTTCGGAAATCGCCGGGCGAACTGTTCGAGCTGAACCAGTTGCAACAGCCGCCCGACTCGTTCTGCGATTTCCGCTTTCGAAGGCCGATCCGCCCGCGACTTTACCCGCAGGCCAAAGGCGACGTTCTCGAACACGCTCATATGGCGGAACAAGGCATAATGCTGAAAGACCAGGCCGATGCGGCGATCGCCGACATGGGCGTGGGCCGCATCCTCGCCGCCGAGGATGAGCCGCCCCGCATCGGGAAATTCCAACCCGGCAATGATGCGCAGCAAGGTCGTCTTGCCGGAGCCGGACGGGCCGAGAAGAGCCACGAACTCACCCGTCTTGATCGACAGATCGATTCCATCGACGGCAAGCGTCGCGCCAAAGCGTTTGACGATGCCACGAAGTTCGACGCTCATCGAATGGCTTCCTTCGGCGTCGTTTCCCGGTTGAAGCGCCATTCCAGAAGGCGCTTGAGGGCGAGCGTGACCAGGGCCAAGAGCGACAGCAGCGAAGCAACCGCGAAGGCCCCGACGAAATCATATTCGTTGTAGAGCAGCTCGATATGGAGCGGCATGGTCAGGGTGCGCCCCCGGATATGCCCGGAAACGACGGAAACGGCGCCGAACTCTCCCATCGCGCGGGCGTTGCAGAGCAGAATACCATAGAGCAGGCCCCATTTGGCGTTGGGCAAGGTGACGCGCCAAAAGGTCTGCCAGCCGCCGGCACCCAGAACCAGAGCCGCTTCTTCCTCTTCCGTTCCCTGCTGCTGCATCAGCGGGATCAGCCCTCGCGCGATGAAGGGAAAGGTGACGAAAATCGTTGCCAGAACGATGCCGCTGACCCCGAAGATGATCTTGACGTCATGGGCCTGCAGCCAGGCTCCGAACCAGCCATGGGCCCCGAACATGAGTACGTAGATCAGGCCGGAGATCACGGGCGAGACCGAGAACGGCAGATCGATGAGCGTGATCAGAAAGCTCTTGCCGCGGAACTCGAACTTCGCGATGGCCCAGGCGGCCGCCACGCCGAATACGGCATTGAGCGGCACGGCGATGGCGGCAACCAGCAGGGTCAATCTGACCGCCGCGAGCGCATCGGGATCGGTGATGGCCGCGAAATAAGGCGCAAAACCCTGGGCGAGGGCCTCGGCATAGACGGAAGCCAAAGGCAGCAGGAGAAACAATCCGAGATAGCCGAGTGCCGCCAGCAGCAGAACACGGCGAACGTAGCTGGGCTCGGCGGTTACGTGCCGGGGTCTATCGATGACGATGTCGGCTGGCATGATAGGTCAGCCTGCGGTCCGCGACGATTGCCAGCGCTGCAGCAGATTGATCACGAGAAGCAGGAAGAATGAGGCGATCAGCATCGCCACGCCGATCGCCGCCGCACCCGCGTAGTCGTATTGTTCCAGCTTGGCGATGATGAGCAAAGGCGCGATTTCCGAGATCATCGGCATGTTGCCGGCGATGAAGATCACCGATCCGTACTCGCCCACGGCACGCGCAAACGCCAGCGCCACGCCCGTAAGCAAGGCAGGCAGGATCGCCGGCAACACAACCCAGCGGAAGCTCTGCCACCGTCCGGCACCCAGCGTGGCCGCGGCCTCCTCGAACTCGGGATCGAGGTCTTGCAGCACCGGCTCCAAGGTGCGCACCACGAACGGCAGTCCGATGAAGGTGAGCGCGACCAGAATGCCAAGGCGGGTGAAGGCGATCTTTACCCCGAGCGGCGCCAGCAAGCCGCCGATCCAGCCATTGGGCGCATAGAGCGCCGTCAGCGCGATGCCGGCCACTGCCGTGG
>JBGPNG010000127.1:0-5612 GCA_041487395.1 Dongiaceae bacterium | reverse complement strand
GTCGAGGGCGATATCGAAGCCTTCGAGGGGGATATCCGGATCTTTTCGCGCAGCTGGACGCGGCGGATTGCGCGCGATCTGGGTTAGCCTGAACTGCCCGACCGCGAGGGTCCCTCCCCGCCGGCCCAGGTCCAGCGAACAACGTAAATTGCCCCATGACAAAAAATAATATAGGGCCTTAGGATATCTACTCATTTCATTGATTCTTCGGTCCGCATGATGGCCCGCCGAGCGATCTGCGAGGACGAACAAGACACCAGCGGCACCCTCGACCGTGCAATCACCGCGAAAGGCATAAGGATTTGTTTGGCCTCGGTGGATTTCCAGCGCCGCTGCACGAGTTTCGCCGGTGCTAGCACGGCCAACAGGTCGCTGAACGGTCAACGCAGCCAATTGCATGGCAACCCGCCATTCGCGCGGCCCGACCGGTCTCGCCGGCTTTCCACCTCTTGCAATCGCTGATACAAACCCGCCCGCTTGATCGCCTCAGACGCCGGCGTTCCCGCCTGCCTTGCGCCAGGGAACCGGCACGACGAATGAAGGATTGATACGACGACATGACGGCACGCAGGAACGAGGTGGACACTGGCCGGGAAAAACAGGCCCCTCCCGACATGGGGCCGAGCCCGCCGACCCTCACGATCTTCGCCATTCCCAAGGCGTTCCGGGGCCATATCGACCTCATCCAACGCAATGCCATCACAAGTTGGACGCGGTTGACCCCGAAAGTCGAAGTCATCCTGTTCGGCAAAGATCCGGGCACGGCCGAATTCGCGCGCGAACTCGGCATCCGGCATATCGGCGACGTGATCTGCAGCAAGACAGGCGCGCCCCGGCTGGACGATCTGTTCGCGAAAGCCGAGCAGGCGATTCCCCAGGGGCTTCTGTGCTACGTCAATGCCGACATCATGCTCACCGATGGCTTCCTGCGGGCGGTGCACCGGCTGCAGTCCATGTCGCCGCTGCTGATGATCGGGCGGCGATGGGATACGGACATCACCCAACCATGGGACTTCGAGGCGCCGGATTGGCAGGGTCGACTGCTTGCCTTCGTCGGCAAGCATGGCAAACAAGGCACAGCCGGCGCCATCGACTATTTCGTATTCACCAGGGGATTGGGTCGCGACCTGCTTCCTCTCGCCCTGGGTCGCCTGTACTGGGATCACTGGTTCGTCTGGCATGCGCGAAGGAAAGGTGCGGCCATCGTCGATAGCAGCGACGTCGTGGTGGCCGTGCATCAGAACCACGACTACTCGCATCATCCGGGCGGCAGCGACGGCGTTTGGCGCGGCGAAGAAGCCAGGGAAAATCGCCGGCTCATCGGCGACTTCCATCGCCTCCTCACCATCGACGACGTCGGCCACCGCCTGACGGCGGACGAGATCAAACCCGTCTACCGCCATATCTGGCGGTCGATCGCCTATAGCTGGCGCCATCCGCGGGCCAGCGCGAAGCTGCTCGGCCGGACGCTCCTGAAACCTTTCGCGGGCTAAGCCTGCCAGATCGAGGATTTGCAGGCTTGCCCGGCAGCGATCGTTCGCTAATATACTAGTATTCGTGAACGACCCGTCAATCGAATTCAACCGGGGTGAGCCGCGATGGCCGCCATGAAGACGCGTTCTGCCCGTGCGCCCGTGCGCACGGCGAAGCGACAATCCGCCGCCATGAAACATGCCAGGCCACCGTTGCCGGCGGATGCGCGGATCGACCGCTCGTCGCTCATTCCCGAACAGGCCTACAAGATCCTGCGCCATGCGATCATCACCCTGAAGATGCCCCCCGGGGCGGTCATCGTCGAAAGACAGATCACCGACCATCTCGGCATCTCGCGCACCCCTGTGCGCGACGCCATCCGCCAGCTCGCGGACGAGCGGCTGGTCAATATCCGCCCGCAGTCCGGCACATATGTGGCGCTCATCGACCGCCATCAATTGGAGGAAGGTCGCCTGATCCGCCGCGCCTTGGAAGTCGAAGGGATCAAACTCGCCATGGAGCGGATCGACGATGCCGCCATCGAGCGGCTGCGCGATCTTCTGGTCCTTCAGGAGCGCGCTGCCGACAAGGATCGCCATGAGGATTTCATCGCCTATGACGACCAGTTCCACCAGAGCATCAGCGAATTGAGCGGCTATTCCCGACTGTGGCGGATCATCGATCGATCCAAGGCGCAGCTCGACCGCGTGCGCTACCTCAGTTCCCCGATCCCCCATCGCGAAGAGAAGACCATCGCCCAACATGCGGCGATCGTCGATGCGATGGCGCGGCGCAATCTCGACCGCACGGTGAAGTCGCTGATCCATCATCTGGACGATGCCTATGACAGCCTCACCATCCTGCTGAAGCAGCATGCGGAGATGTTCTCCTAGCTCAGCTGGACTCAGCTGGGCTCAGCTGGCCTTCGACCACGCAGCACCCTTGCCGAATTCGAAGCGGTCCAGACTCTCCGCTTTCATGGTGATGCTGTAGCCCGGCCGCGTCGGCGGCATATAGCGGCCGCCGCGCAGGACGACCGGGTCGACGAAATGCTCATGCAGATGATCGACGTATTCCAGAACGCGATGCTCGAGGCTCGCCGACACGCAAATGAAATCGATCATCGCCAGGTGTTGCGCGTATTCGCACAGGCCCACGCCGCCGGCGTGGGGGCATACCGGGACACCGAATTTCTTGGCCATCAGCATCACGGCCAGGATCTCGTTGACGCCGCCCAGGCGGCAGGAATCGATCTGACAGAAGTCGATGGCGCCCAGCTGCAGCAATTGTTTGAAGATGACGCGGTTATGGCACATCTCCCCCGTGGCGACGCCGATGCCGAGCGGCTTCACCGCCTTGCGGATGGCGGCATGGCCCAGCACGTCGTCGGGGCTGGTCGGCTCCTCGATCCAGAGCGGTCGATAGGGTGCCAGTTCGGTGACCCAATCGATGGCTTCGCCGACGTCCCAGACCTGATTGGCGTCGATCATCAGGAAGCGGTCGGACCCGATCTCCTCCCGCACGATGGCGCAGCGCCGCTTGTCATCGGCCAGATCGCGCCCGACCTTGATCTTGATGTGGTCGTGGCCCGCGGCAACCGCCTCGCGGCACAGGCGGCGCACTTTGTCGTCGGGATAACCCAGCCAACCGGCCGAGGTTGTGTAAGCGGGAAAGCCCTTGGCTTCCAGCTCGGCAACGCGCGCCTGCTTGCTCGATGCGCTGGCGCGGAGAATTTGGAGAGCCTCCTCCTTCGTCAAGGCGTCGGTCAGATATCGGAAATCGATCAGGCCGACGAATTGCTCGGGCGTCATATCGGCCACCAAGCGCCAGACGGGCTTGCGCTCGACCTTGGCCCACAGATCCCATATGGCGTTTACGACGGCCGCCGTCGCCAGATGGATCACGCCTTTTTCCGGCCCGACCCAGCGCAATTGATTGGCGCAAGCGATATCGCGCCAGAAGGCGGCCATGTTGGCGGATATGTCGGACAGGCTTCGTCCGATGACCAGAGGCGCGAGCGCTGCGACGGCGGCGACGCAGAGTTCGTTGCCTTTGCCCAAAGTGAAGGTCAGGCCATGGCCTTCGACGCCCTCGGCATCGGTTCCCAACGTCACATAGGCGGCCGAGTAATCAGGATCCGGGTTCATCGCGTCCGAACCGTCGGCATGGCGCGAGGTGGGAAAACGAATGTCTCGTGCGCGACAGCTGATGATCTTCATGAAACTGCCGGAGTCTGCTCGGGATCGGTACGCTGGGGATCGGGGTGGATGACGCCCTTGGTCAAAATGAGATTGCCATAGAGACGCGCTTCGCCGGTGACGACCACCGCATAGCAAAGCCGGACGCGCTCATAGAATTTCTGCCGGTCGATAACAGCCAGCGGCAGCGACCGCCCGGCGGCGCCATCGACCAAGGCCTGGAATTCGCGGCAGACCGGCGGCAGCGCCTTGGCATCGCCGACGACCTCCATGCGGCTCGCCGGGCGTTCGACGAAATCGTCCAGCGGCAGCACGCTGAGCACGGCCTCGACGGCGCGGGTGGCACTGACGCCATCCAGCCGGATCAGGCGTTGCGCCATCGTCGCGGCGGGGAAATTGGCGTCCACCACGGCGATCTCGTCGCCATGCCCCATGGCGCGAAGCGCATGGAGCAAATCGGCATGGAGCAGCGGATCGATGCCCTTCAGCATGGCGTGGATTCCCCGGCTCTCAAGCGTTCCAGCCGCCGTCGATGATCTGGGTCGTGCCGGTCGTGAAGGAGGATTCGTCCGATGCCAAATATACGGCGAGATGGGCGATTTCTTCAGGCTTGCCGAGGCGGCCGATGGGTTGGCGCGCCACGAAGGCCTTGCGGACCTCCGCGGCATCGCCGCCCAGCGCCTTTATCCGTTCGTCCAGGGAGGGGCTTTCCACCGTCCCGGGACAGATGGCGTTGCAGCGTATGCCCCGCGTTATGAAGTCCGCCGCGACGGCCTTTGTCAGGCCGATGACGGCCGCTTTGCTGGCACTATAGGCGAAGCGGTTGGGTACGGCCTTCAGGCTGGACGCGACCGAGGCGACATTGATGATGGACCCGCCGCCCCTGGCAAGCATGCCCGGCAGAAAGACGCGGATCGTGCGGTACATGGCCTTCACATTCACATCGAAGGAAAGATCCCAGTCCTTTTCGGCGCAATCCAGGACCGATCCCTGATGCACATAGCCGGCGCAATTGAACAGGATATCCACGGGCCCGATCTCGGCGGCCAGCGTATCGATGGCGGCAGCATCGGTGACGTCCAGGCGCCGCGTCCTGGCGCCGGACAAATCGGCCAGGAGCTTTTCATTGATGTCGGTGGCAACGACCGCCGCACCCTCGCGGATGAATGCTTCGGCAACGGCGCGGCCGATCCCTTGCCCGGACGCGGTCAATATCGCCTTCTTGCCCTTCAAACGATCCAAAACTTTCTCCCTGTCAAATAACGTCCGCGTCACAGGTCGTAAAAGGCGCGCGCCGCATCGCCAAGAATGCTGGCGCGCTCGTCCACGGTCAATCGCGCAACATATTCCATCGTCGCCTCGCGCCAGCGATCATATCCCCCGGCCAGGTTCACGACCGGCCAATCGCTGCCCCACATCAGCCGCGCAGGCCCAAAGGTCTCGAGCAACAGATCGATATAGCGAGTCAGGTCGCCGGGCTTCCAGTTCGCCGCTCCTTCCGTCACCAAACCGGAGAGCTTGCAGAAAACGCGACGATCCCCGGCCGCATTTCGCATCTCCGCGGCCCAATCGGAAAACCGACCGGAAGCGATCTCCGGCTTCGCGCCGTGATCGATGACGATGGGAAGATCGGGGTAGAGTTGCCGGAAGCGTTCGAATGGTTTCAGATGGCGTGGCTTCAACAAGGCGTCGAAGCGAAGCCCGCAAGCCTGCATGGCGTCGATTGCCGGCTTCAGTCTCTCGTTCAGCATCCAGTCGGGATCGGCGATATCCTGGATCATGGGCCTGAGACCCTTGAGCCGCCTGTCGCGGGCCAGGCGTTCGATTACGCGCGGCACCGCCGAAGATTGGAAATCGACCCAACCCACCACGCCCTTGACGAAGGAGCATCCCGCCGCCACCGACAGCATGTATTCGGTTTCGCCGACGCTGGCCGCCGCC
>JBGPNG010000126.1:0-5633 GCA_041487395.1 Dongiaceae bacterium | reverse complement strand
GCCGATGGGATTCCCCTCGTGATCGTGGCCGGCAAGGAATATGGCGCCGGCTCCTCGCGCGACTGGGCGGCCAAGGGGCCGCGGCTGCTCGGCATCAAGGCCGTGCTGGCGGAGAGCTTCGAGCGCATCCATCGCTCCAATCTCATCGGCATGGGCGTGGTGCCGCTCCAGTTCAAGGGCGCCATGACGCGCAAAACGCTGGGCCTGACCGGCGAGGAGACGTTCGATTTCGCCGGGCTTGCCGGCGCCATCAGGCCGGGAATGGATATGGCGGTATCGGTCCGGCGTGCCGATGGCGGCGGGGGAAACTTCGTCGCGACCTGCCGCATCGACACGTTGGACGAGGTCGAATACTTCCGCCACGGCGGGATCCTGCCCTATGTCCTGCGCCGCCTGCGGCAGGAAGCGGCGTGAGGCAACGGCGAATAGTCTGGCAGTTCGAGTGTTTCAAAATGATCGCCGGGCAAACAAATCACTCATGTCATGCCCGGGACCGGCCAACAGCCGGAGCCCGGGTATCTACGACTTCTTGCGGTGCAAGAAAGACGTGGATGCCCGTGCTGAAAAGCACGGGCATGACGATATTGCCGAGCCGGCATTGCACGGATCGTCGGCCAGATAATCACTGGCCAAATAATCACCGGAACGTGATTCGGCCGAATCGAATGCTTGGGCTAGTTGTGGAGTCATGAAAGCCCGCGCCGCCTCGCTTGCCGCTGTCGCCATGCTGCTGTTCGCCTTCGCTTCGGCCGCCGATCAGCCCGTGCCGGGAACGGTGAGCGACATGCCGGTGGTGGTGGAGCTGTTCACCTCGCAAGGTTGCAGCTCCTGCCCGCCGGCCGATGCTTTCCTCGGCGAACTCGCAGGCCGGAAAGACGTGCTGCCGCTCGCCTTTCATGTGGACTATTGGGACTATATCGGCTGGAAAGATCCCTTCGCCTCGCCCATCGCGACGGAGCGGCAATATAGCTATGGCCATTCGCTCGGCCTGAACATGGTCTATACGCCCCAGATGGTGATCGGCGGCAGCCATGACGCGGTGGGCTCCGATCAAGGCGCGGTGAACCAGGCCATCGGCGCGGATGCCAACCGTCCGAAACTGACGCTATCCGTGTGGCGCGATGCCGCGGGCGCTTACAAGGTGGCCATTCCGGCGGGCGCTGAATCCTCGGGCCCGGCCACGGTCTGGCTCGCTCTCTTCGACCACGCCCATAAAACGACGGTTCAGCGCGGCGAGAACTCCGGTTCGACGTTGACCGAATTCAATATCGTGCGCGAATGGCGCAAGATCGGCGAATGGAACGGACAGGCGACGG
The DNA here is from genome assembly GCA_041487395.1 of Dongiaceae bacterium. Taxonomy (GTDB): domain Bacteria; phylum Pseudomonadota; class Alphaproteobacteria; order Dongiales; family Dongiaceae; genus DASXQK01. The sequence continues at coordinate 4,317 of JBGPNG010000126.1, read as the reverse complement.
AGATCGCTCTCAATTTGACCCCGGAATCGGACGAATACGACGCCTGCGCCGTGCTGGTGCAGGATAACGGCTACGGGGCGATCAGGGGCGCTGCCTCGTTCCGCATGGAAAAACCCAACGGCGGCTGACGGCTGTCTGCGATCAGGCCGTCTTCGGCCCGACTGTCATCCCTTCGTCACGACTCAAGGGCCATCTTGATCGGTGCGGCCGATTTGGCGATGCTAGCGGCAATCGATCGGCCGCGATTGTCGCGAAGTCGGTCCTGCCACAGGGGAGTCCGGAAAAATGGCCAAAGCAGTTCCCAGCGGTTTCCGCACCGCGACACCGCATCTGACGATTGAGGGTGCTTCCGATGCCATCGCCTTCTACAAGAAGGCCTTCGGCGCCAAGGTACTTGGCCGGATGGCGGCGCCGGACGGTCAGCGCTTGATGCACGCCATGATCCAAATCGGCGATTCAGTCATCATGCTGAATGACGCCTTTCCCGAATGGGGCGGCAAGGGGCCCAAGGCGCTCGGCGGATCGGCGGTCGCCATCCATCTCTACGTCAAGGATTGCGACGCCATGTTCAAGAAGGCGGTGAAGGCGGGCGCCACCGTCGCCATGCCGATGGCCGATATGTTCTGGGGCGACCGCTATTGCCTCGTGATCGATCCCTTCGGCCATCGCTGGGCGATCGCTACCCATAAAAAGGACATGAGCCCGGCGCAAATGGTCAAGGCGGGGAAGGCGGCGATGGCGAGCATGCCGTCGGCGCCGAAGCCCTAAGCGCCCTCGCCCTCCATTGCTCTCGCAATGGGCGGGCGAGGTGCCGATTAGAAACGAATGATTTCAGGCGATCGCTTTCAGCAGTGCGGCGTCGAGGCGGCGGGCGAAGGCGCCGGCGTCGCTCACTGCCTCGCCTTGGACGATGCGTGCTTGATCCAGCAGCAGCCAGGCCGCTTCGGTGACATCCTCGGCACTCCCCTTGTCCGACAGCCGCTTGGCGAGCCCGGCGATCAACGGATGACGGGGATTCACTTCCAGCACCCGTTTGGCCGCAAGATCGACCTGGCGATGCTGTTTCATCAGCCGCTCGAGATGCATGTCCATGTCGCCCTCGTCGGCGACCAGGCAGACGGCACTGGCTTCGAGACGGGCCGATGAACGGACGTCCTTGACCGCGTCCTTGAGCGTGAGGCGCAGCAGGGCGATCAGCGCGTCGGTGCCGGCCGGCTGCGGCTCGGCAGTCGCCTTCTTCTTGTCCGCGGGCAATTCGATCTTGTCGAGATCGGCCCCGCCCCGGGTCGCCGACTTCAGCGTCTTGCCGTCGAAGACGCCCACTGCCGGGATCCAAAACTCGTCGACAGGGTCGGCCAGCAGCAGCACTTCGATGCCCCGCGCGGCGAAACCCTCGAGCTGCGGGCTTTTCGCCGCGGCTTCGACGCTCTCGCCGCTGATGTAATAGATCGCCTCCTGACCCGGTTTCATGCGCCCGGCATAGTCGGCGAGACTGATCAGCCCATCCCCCGCGGTGGAGCGAAAGCGCGCCAGCTTCAACAGGGTTTCGCGCTGGTCGCTGTCTTCGTAAAGCCCTTCCTTCAGCACCGCGCCGAAATCTTTCCAGAAGCTGGCGTAGCTCTCCGGCTCCTTCTCGGCCAATTTGGTCAGCTCGGAGAGGCTGCGCTTCACCAGGGCCGCGCGGATTTTTGCCAGCAGCGGATTATGTTGCAGCATCTCGCGGCTGATGTTGAGGGGCAGGTCTTCGGAATCGACCACGCCCTGGAGAAATCGAAGGTATCCGGGCAGAATGTCGGCGCAGTCGTCGGTGATGAAAACGCGGCGCACGTAGAGCTTCAGGCGATGCTTGCGTTCGGGGTGAAACAGATCGAAGGGCTGCGCGCCGGGCACGAAAATCAAGGCGGTGTAGTCGATCTTGCCCTCGGCCCGCCAATGGATGTTGAGGCGCGGCTCGTCGAAGCCATGGCTCACATGGCGATAGAATTCGGCGTATTGCAGTTTGGTTATTTCATTCTTCGGCCGCATCCAGAGGGCCGCGGCTTCGTTCAGCTTTTCTTCCTTGGCTCCGGGTACCTGCAGCATGATCGGCAGGGCCACATGATCGGAATAGCGCGCGACGACTGATTTGAGGCGGGTCGCGTCGAGGAATTCGCCGTCGTCCTTGCGCAGATGGAGGACAATGCGCGTGCCGCGCGCAACTTTCTCCGCCGGCGAGATGGCGAATTCGCCCTGACCCTCGGACAGCCAGCGCCAGCCCTCCGTCTCCCCCGCCCGGCGGCTGAAGACCTCGATCTTCTCCGCCACCATGAAGGCAGCATAAAAGCCGACGCCGAACTGGCCGATGAGCGAGAGGTCTTTTGCCGCATCGCCGGTCGCCTCTTTGAGGAAGGCGGCGGTACCGGATCGCGCGATGGTGCCGAGATTGGCGATCAAATCCTCCCGGTTCATGCCGATGCCGTTGTCGGCAACCGTCAGCGTGCGGGCGCCCGGGTCAGGTTCGATGACGACGCGATATTGCGGATCGTCGGCAGCCAATGCCGGATGGGTCAGCGCCAGATAGCGCAGGCGGTCGCAGGCGTCCGAGGCGTTGGAGATGAGTTCGCGCAGGAAAATCGAACGGTCGCTGTACAGCGAATGCGCGACGATATCGAGCAATCGCCCGACTTCGGCTTGAAAGCCGTGTTTTTCTTCCAGCATTTTCCCATCCCTCGGCAAAACCCACGCCCGATATAGGGGGATCGGCGCCGGCCAGCAAGGGCCCCGCGCCGGAATACGCCAGAGACAGGGGCGGCTTGCAATCGCCAAAGTCCTCGACGATGTTAAATCCATGATCGGCGCCCCGGGCCCCCGGCTGACGGCCGTTCTCGGCCCGACCAACACCGGCAAGACCTATCTGGCGGTCGAGCGCATGCTGGGCCATGCCAGCGGCATGATCGGCTTTCCGCTGCGCCTGCTGGCGCGCGAGAACTACGATCGCATCCGCAAACTGAAGGGCGACCGAGCGGTGGCGCTGGTGACCGGCGAGGAGAAGATCCTGCCGCCAGGCGCGCAATATTTCGTCTGCACCGTAGAATCCATGCCGCTTGACCGGCCCGTGGGATTTCTCGCCATCGACGAGATCCAGATGGCGGCCGACCCGGAGCGCGGTCATGTCTTCACCGACCGGCTGCTCCATGCCCGCGGCATGGATGAAACCATGCTGCTGGGGGCCGATACGATGCGGCCCCTGCTGCGCCACCTGCTGCCGGGGCTCGAGGTCGTCACCCGGCCGCGGTTTTCGACGCTGCGCTACAGCGGGCCGCGCAAGCCGACCAGACTGCCGCCGCGCAGCGCGGTCGTGGGATTCTCCGCCGCCGAGGTCTATCGCATCGCCGAAATGATGCGCCGCCAGCGCGGCGGCTGTGCCGTGGTCATGGGGGCGCTCAGCCCCCGCACCCGCAATGCCCAGGTCGAGATGTACCAGGCGGGCGAAGTGGATCATCTGGTAGCGACGGATGCCATCGGCATGGGCCTCAACATGGACCTGGTCCATGTCGCCTTCGCGGGCTTGAGCAAGTTCGATGGCCGGTCGCCGCGGCGCTTGAGTGCTGCGGAGCTGGCCCAGATCGCCGGCCGCGCCGGGCGCCATATGAACGACGGCAGCTTCGGCACGACGGCCGAGGTGGGTGCCTTGGACCCGGAGACGGTGGACGCCATCGAGAACCATCGCTTCGATGCCATCCGCGCGCTGATGTGGCGCAACAGCGATCTCGATTTTCATTCGATCGCCTCATTGCGGGCAAGCCTGGAGCGGCGCGCGCCCGACCGTTCCCTCATCCGCGCGCGCGAGGCCGAGGATCAGCAGGCCCTGGCAGCACTTGGCCGCGACGAGGAGATTACCCGGCGCGTGGGTGGGCCGGCCACGGTGCGCCTGCTCTGGGAGGTCTGCCAGATCCCCGATTTTCGCAAGGTGATGAGCGATACGCATGCCCGCCTGCTCGGCCAGATCTTCCGGCATCTGACGTCCAGTGCGGCGCGGCTGCCGACCGATTGGGTCGCCTCGCAAGTGGCACGGCTCGATCATGCGGAAGGCGATATCGACGCGTTGATGGCCCGGATCGCCCATATCCGCACCTGGACCTATATCGCCCACCGCGCCGCCTGGCTGGCCGATCCCGCTGCCTGGCAGGAGCGCACGCGAGCCGTCGAGGACAAGCTTTCGGATGCGCTCCATCGCTCATTGACCCAACGCTTCGTCGACCGGCGCCAGGCCCTGTTGCTGCGCCGGTTGAAGGACGGCGGCGTGCTGGAAGGTGCCGTGACCCGGGCGGGCGAGGT
>JBGPNG010000125.1:0-5651 GCA_041487395.1 Dongiaceae bacterium | reverse complement strand
GTTTAGCCCTGCCGATCAGGACGGCGCTGTAGCGCCGCCCGATCGAACGACGGTGCAGGTCCGCCAAAGGGTCTGACAATTTCGCCCGCGCGACCTCTCTTGATACAGGATCGAAGGCCGCGTAGCCTTCGGTGCCAGCGAAAGCTAGCCAAACAGGGAGCGGCATCGCTCTGTCGAGCGTCCTTGGCCTGCCGTGCAAGGCAGCCGAATGCGAACATCAATGAGAGGGATACCAGAATGAAAAAACTACTTGCGGCATTGGCCCTGGGCGCCAGCTTTGCCCTGGCCACACCTGCCGTCCATGCGGCTACGCCGAAGGATACGCTGATCGAGGCGTGGCATATGGACGACATGATCTCCCTCGATCCGGCGGAGATGTACGAGCTTTCCACTTATGAAGTGAATGGCAACGTCTATGATGCGCTGGTTGCCATCAATCCCCACAAGACCGGCGAGATCCTGCACAAGGCGGCGCTCAGCTGGACGGTCTCGGACGATGGCAAGACCTATACGTTCAAGCTGCGTCCGAACCAGAAGTTCGCGAGCGGCAATCCGTTGACCGCCGCCGACGTGGTCTATTCCTATCAAAGGCTGACGGCGCTCAACAAATCGCCCGCCTTTCTCATTCAGCAGTTGGGGATCACCCCCGACAATATGAACACCACCCTGAAGGCGGTAGACGATCTGACCTTCCAGATGACCGTCGATCAGGCCTACGCGCCCTCCTATGTCATCAACATTCTCACCGCCACCAATTTCTCCATCGTCGACAGCGTGCTGCTGAAGTCCAAGGAGACCAAGCAGGCCGATGGCAGCAACGATTGGGGCAATGGCTGGCTGAAGACCGCTTCGGCCGGCTCCGGTCCGTTCGCCATCAAGCAATGGAAGCCCAACGAGGTCATCACCATCGAGGCCAATCCCAACTACTGGGGGCCCAAGCCGAAGTTGAAGCGGGTCGTGTGGCGCCATATCGCCGAAGAATCCTCCCAGCGCCTGCTTCTGGAATCCGGGGACGTGGATATCGCCCGCAATCTCTCCGCCGATCAGTTGGACGGCGTGCGCAAGAAGGGCGGATTCAAGTTCACCGCGACGGCGCAGAACACCAACCTCTACATGGGCCTCAATACCAAGAACCAGTATTTGGCCAATCCCAAGGTCCGCGAAGCGCTGCGCTATCTCGTGGACTACAACGGCCTGGTCAAAACGGCGCTCAGGGAAGGCTGGGTCATAAATCAGACGTTCCTGCCTAGCGGCGTGGTGGGCTATGTCGATTCCAATCCCTACAAGCTCGATATCGCCAAGGCGAAGAAACTTCTGACCGAGGCGGGGTATCCCGACGGCTTCCCGCTGACCGTCAATGTCGCCTCGACCGAACAGCCGCGCATGGACGTTGCACAGAGCATGCAGGAGACCTTCGCCAAGGTCGGCATCAAGCTGCAGATCCTGGCCTCGGATCAGAAGACGGTGATCACCACCTACCGGGCCCGCAAGCACGACATGGCCTTGCTGACTTGGGGCATCGATTATTTCGATCCGAACACGAACATGTCCTTCGTGGTCAACACCGACAATTCGGACACGCCGAAGAGCAAGCCGCTGGCCTGGCGCAACGGCTGGATGAACGAAGACTTCAACAAGCAGGCCACTGCCTTGTTGATGGAGACCGATGCAGCCAAGCGCAAGGCCGGCTATCAGGCGATGATCAAAGCCTGGCAGCCGATTTCGCCCTTCGCCATGATGTTCCAGGAGAACAAGGTGGCGGCTCTATCGCCGAAGGTGAAGAACTTCTTCATCGGGCCGTCGCCCGAAATGACGCAATACCTGACCGTCTATAAGTAACCAAGACAGCGCCATGTCGAAGCCGGCGATAGCTTCGGCGAGCGCGGTCGCAACGCCACCGGCCGAGGGCATCGCCTCATTCCTTCACGGAGCGAGGCGTCTGCTCCTTGCCGGCGGCGGTCTTTTCTTTTCACTCGCCGCCACATTCTTCGGCCTTCTCGTCATCACCTTCGTGATCGGGCGCCTGATGCCCGTCGACCCTGTGCTCTCCGCGGTCGGCGATCGGGCGAGTGTCGCAACCTACAACCAGGTCAAGGCCGCCATGGGCCTGGACCTGCCCATCTGGCATCAGTTCCTGAGATATGCCTGGAACGTGCTGCACGGCGACCTCGGCATGTCGATCCTGACGGCGCGGCCAGTGATGGAAGATTTGATACGGGTGTTTCCGGCAACGGCGGAAATGGCCACGGTTGCCATCATCATCGGCATCGTCTTCGGCATTCCACTGGGCGTCTGGGCGGCCGTTTACCGCAACAGCCTGCTCGACCACGTCATGCGCGTGCTCGGCCTGATCGGCTATTCGGTGCCGATCTTCTGGCTGGGCATCATGGGCCTGCTGGTCTTCTATCTCGAACTCCAATGGGTCGGCGGACCCGGGCGCTTGGAGATATATCTGGACGGCGAAGTCCCCACCGTCACCGGTTTCATCCTGATCGATTCGGTGATCGCCGGCGATTGGGAAGTGTTCAGCAACGCCTTCAGTCACATCATTCTGCCAGCGACGCTGCTGGGCTACTACTCACTGGCCTACATCAGCCGCATGACGCGCAGCCTGATGCTGGAGCAACTCAATCAGGAGTATCTCATCACCGCGCGGGTCAAGGGCGTCTCGGAGCGGCGCGTCGTCTGGCGCCACGCCTTCGGCAATATCCAGGTGGCGCTGATCACGGTGTGTGCGCTCGCCTTCGCCAACATATTGGAAGGCTCGGTGCTGACCGAGACCGTCTTCGCCTGGCCGGGGATCGGCCGCTACATCACCACGGCGCTGCTCAGCGCCGATATGAACTCGGTGCTGGGCGGTACCATCGTGGTGGGCACGGTCTATGTCGGCCTCAATCTTCTCTCCGACATTCTTTATCTGATCGTGGATCCGCGCGCGCGATGAGCGGCAACGAATCAACCTTGGCGGCGCCGGTCGGGCTCAAGGCTTGGCTGATGACGGACACTCCGGGATCGGGCTGGCAGGCGGCCTGCGGCCGTGCCTATCGCGGCTGGCGTGCCTTTGCCCGCAATCCGATGGGAGTGGTTGGCCTGGCGATCGTCCTCATCCTCCTGTTCTGCGCCGCCTTCGCCCCCTGGATCGCCACCGCCGATCCGACGGTTCAGGATCTGTCGCTGCGCCTGCAGCCCAGCAGCGCGGAGCACTGGCTGGGGACGGACCGCATGGGTCGCGACACCTTCTCCGCCCTCGTCTACGGTTCGCGCGTCACGCTCTATATCGTGGCATTGGTGCTGGTCATCGCGGCACCCATCGGCCTTCTGGTCGGGTCGAGCGCCGGTTATATCGGCGGGTGGACCGACAAGGTTTTGATGCGCATTACCGACATCTTCTTCTCGTTTCCCCGGCTGGTGTTGGCGCTGGCGTTCGTCGCCTCGTTGGGGCCCGGTCTCAACAACGCCGTCATCGCCATCGCGCTCACGGCCTGGCCGGCCTACGCCCGAGTGGCGCGCGCCGAGACCCTTGCCGTCCGCAAGAGCGATTTCATCGCCGCCGTGCGCACCCAAGGCGCCAGCAACTGGCGGATCATATTTCGCCATGTGATGCCGCTATCGCTGCCCTCGGTCATCGTGCGCGCCACTCTCGACATGGCGGGAATCATCCTGACGGCCGCGGGCCTGGGATTCCTGGGGCTGGGGGCGCAACCGCCCACGCCCGAATGGGGGGCCATGATTTCCGTCGGCCGCGAGAATATTCTCGATCAATGGTGGGTTGCCGCCGTGCCGGGAATGGCGATCTTCATCGTCAGCCTGGGCTTTAACCTGCTGGGCGATGGCTTGCGCGACGTTCTCGATCCCAAGATGACCTGAGAGTGGACGGCGTGATCATTTCCGACCAGCCTTTACTGCAAATCGAAAATCTCTCGGTCCGCTACATCACGCCGACGGGCGTGGTCGACGCGCTGAGAAATGTCAGTTTCGAACTGGGTCGCGAGAAGCTGGGCGTCGTCGGCGAATCAGGCTCGGGCAAGTCCACCCTCGGCCGCGCCATCCTGCGCCTCATTCCGCGGCCGGGAGAGGTCAGCGCCGATCGGTTGGCGTTCATGGGCCAGGACTTGAACGGGATGTCGGAAACCGAGATGCGGCGCATCCGCGGCAAGCAGATCACCATGATCTTGCAGGACCCGAAGTTCTCACTGAACCCGGTGATGAAGGCCGGCGACCAGATCCTAGAGGCGCTCTCGATCCACGGCCACATCAACCGGCGTGAGGGGCGAATGCGGGTCATCGAAATATTGAAGGCGGTGCGCATCCGCGATCCCGAACGCGTCTACAACGCCTATATCCACGAATTATCCGGCGGCATGGGCCAGCGCGTCATGACCGCGATGATGGTGGTGACCAACCCCATGCTGCTGATCGCCGATGAGCCAACCTCGGCGCTGGATGTGACCGTGCGCATGCAGGTACTGGCCATCATCGACGATCTGGTGACCCAGCGCGGCATGGGCCTGATTTTCATCAGCCATGATCTCAACCTCGTCGGCTCCTTCTGCGATCGTATCCTGATCATGTATGGTGGGCGCATCGTCGAGAGCTCTAGAGCCTCGGAACTGCACAACTGCAAGCATCCCTATACCCGCGGCTTGCTCGAATCCCTGCCCAGTATCGAGCATCCCAAGGATGTTCTGGCCACGTTGAAGCGCGATCCGGCCTGGCTGATGGCGCCGTGATGTCCGAGTTTCTCGAGGCCAAGAACCTGCATGTCGTCTTCGGCAGCGGCCAAAAGAAGGTCCACGCCGTGCGCGGCGTTTCCTTCTCGGTCGCCAAGGGCGAATGCTTCGGCATTGTCGGGGAGTCCGGGTCGGGCAAGACGACAGTGCTGCGCGCGCTGTGCGGCCTCAACCCCGATTGGCAGGGCGAGGTCCTGATCGATGGGCGCCCGGCGCCGCGCCGCCCCGACCGCGCTTTCTGCCGGACAGTTCAAATCGTCTTTCAAGACCCCTATGGCTCGCTTCACCCGCGCCAGACCGTCGACCGGTGCTTGCGCGAACCGCTGGAAATTCAGGACATCGGCGAGCGCGACCGGCGCATCGCCGATACGCTGCAGGCCGTCGGCTTGGACAAGAGCTTCCGCTACCGCTATCCCCACCAGCTTTCGGGCGGCCAGCGCCAACGCGTCGGCATCGCCCGCGCCCTGATGCTGGAGCCGAAGCTATTGTTCCTGGACGAACCCACCTCGGCCCTCGACGTTTCGGTGCAGGCGGAGATTCTGAATCTTCTCGTCCGGTTGCGCAAGGAACGGGGATTCACCTATGTCCTCGTCACCCACGATCTCTCCATCATCTCGCATATGTGCGAGCGGCTGATCGTGATGAACGTGGGCCGCATCGTCGAATCCATGCCGGTCGGTGCGCTGCGCGAGCGCACGCCCGAGAATCCCTATACCCAGCAGCTGTTGCAGGCGAGCCTGGGCTACGACCGCCAAGCCGTCGAGCGCTATCAGACCTTCGACTGACGAGGCGCCGATCAGGCCGCGGTTCAGACCTTCGCCAGAGCCTGATCGTCTTAAGCGCCCTCGGCTTAAGGCGTGAATCAGGCTCTGCTTTGTTATGTTAGCGCAAGATTCACGAATCAGCTTGAACTGTTCCGAT
>JBGPNG010000124.1:0-5654 GCA_041487395.1 Dongiaceae bacterium | reverse complement strand
GGACTAGTTGGAAGCGGAACTACACTTAGCATGCCGCCACGCAAATAAAAGCCCCAGAGGTCTGAACCTAACGCCTCATGACGAAGAGATAGCTGAATAAGACCACCGCATCAAATAATTAGTCGGCCGATTCAGCCAACGGATGGAAGTCATCCGTTGGCATCGAACCACTTGGCGGAGCGTTCCGGCAGCAGCCCGCGCGTTCTTCGTCCGCCGGGGGACCAAATGCCGTGGCCCAGCGAACGACGTTAGCCGTCGGATCCCCTCTCTACGACGCGTGGATCGATGCGCCCGATGCGGCTAGATTGATAGGGTAACGGGGGCAGCGGCGCGAATATTTCGGTGTTCAGCCTTGGCACGCACGCGCTGATCTCGGGTAGCCTCTTTATCTTCATGATCCTGCTGGCGATGTTTCATCTGACGCCGCCACCGGCCAATCCGGTTGACATCGATGCATTCTGTGGCATGTTTGCCGGCGCTGGCAGCACATCGGCCATGGCCGATGAGGAGCGCTGCAAGCCCGATCGGCCCGCAATTGCTCGGGGGAACGATAGTTGATGGACGCGCGCCGAGCGCTGACGGCTTCTTGCAGCCGCCGCCTGTTTCTCGGGTTCGGCCTGGTCGTGGCCGGGGGATTCCTGTCGCCGGCGGCCCGCGCCGCGTTGGCAGCCGCCCGCAAACTTTCCTTCCACCACACCCATACGGGTGAGACGCTAAGCACCACCTACTGGCAGAACGGCATCTACGATTCCAGCGCGCTGAATGAGCTGAATTTCATCCTGCGCGATTTCGTCAATGGGGCCGAGGAGCCTATCGATCGCAGGCTGCTCGACCTGCTCGCCGATCTTCACCACAATCTCGGCAGTCACGCGCCGTTCGAGATCATTTCTGCCTACCGCTCGCCGGCCACCAACGCCATGCTGCGAGCCAACAGCGATGGCGTGGCCAAGAACAGCTATCACATGAAGGCCATGGCCATCGATATCCGGCTTCAAGACGTGCCGCTGGACAAGTTGCACCAGGTCGCCGTCGACATGAAGCGCGGCGGCGTCGGCATCTACCGCAAGTCGGATTTCGTCCACATCGACGTGGGGCCGGTTCGCTACTGGTAATGCGCCGCCTGGCCCAAACCGCCGGGCCGGCATCAAGATCACGGCCTGCCCCTAAGCTGGGTTCGTTGAACGGGCCACGCTTCTCCGTCATGCCCGGGCCGGCCAACGGCCAGACCCGGGTATCCACAACTTCCTGCCGCGCAGCAGAAAGACGTGGATGAATGCCCGTGCCGCGTCACGAGCATGACGATTGGAAAGAGCAGCTTTGCCAATTGTGGCTCAATCAAGTGAAACCCGCTTAGTCGCCAACCACGAGAATGTGCAGCCGTCGTGGCCCATGGGCGCCCATCTGCAGCTTCTGGCCAATATCGGCGCTGCGCGAGGGGCCGGTGATGAAATTGACCGTGCGCGGCATGTCCGCTGCCCCGTGGTGGGCGCGAAAGCGCTTCCAAGCCTCCTCCATGGCGCCGACAACGCCATCGGCAGGCAACAGGACGATCTGCGTCTCCGGCAAGAAATTAAGTGTCGTCGGGCTGTCCGCACCCGAGGCCAGCATTAGCGTGCCGGTCTCGGCGATGCCTGCCTCGGCATGACAGAGCGAGACGGCGTCGGTGCCGTCGCTGCGGCCGGTGGCGATTTCGATGAGCGGCCGGCTCTGCCAAGCCAGGCCCGTCAGCTTTGCATCGGGGGAGAGGCGCAACCGGGCCGGCAGATTTTCCGCCGCCAGATATTCCGAGATCGCTGCCGGCACGCCGGCCGGATCGGCCACGCGCATGACCGATGCCTTCGATTGGCGCGCCATCTTCAAGAACATCTCGATACGCTCGGCGCGCGGAAGCTGGCCGCGGGCGGGCAGCGGGCCCGGCGGCGCATCGCGAAGCCGGGCTTCCAATGCAGCCGGATCCGCCGGGACCTGCCGACGGAGGGCACGGCGAATATTGCCCAGAATCTGCTCGCGGCTCATCGCTTTCGCGCCGCCCAAAGCTGATGGAAGCTGGCGCCTTCGGGTGCCGGCATATCGCGATATGCGGTCCAGCCGCGCGCAAGCGGCAGCGCCCGGAATGCACCGCGCCGGCGACCGAGGCGGCCCAGCAACCGCGCCGCCAGTCCGCTCGCCAAATGGTAGAGCCGCGGCCGGCGCGCGACGAACCCCCAGAGGCCGAGCCCGGCGCGAAAGGCGCCCGGCAGCAGATGACGCTCGAATTCCTTCTCGCGCCAATGGCGCATCATCTGCGGCAGCGGGATGCGCATGGGACAGACGCTTTCGCAGCGCCCGCAGAAGGTCGAGGCGCTAGGCAAGGGCGCCGATTTTTCGATGCCGATCAGCCCGGGGGTCAGTACGGCGCCCATGGGCCCCGAATAGACCCAGCCGTAGGCATGCCCGCCGACCTTCTGATAGACCGGGCAGTGATCGAGGCAAGCCCCGCAGCGGATGCAGCGCAGCATCGCCTCGAATTCGGTGCCGAGCAGGGCGCTGCGGCCGTTGTCCAGCAGAACGACGTGGAACTCCTCGGGCCCGTCGAGGTCGTCCGGCCGGCGTGGGCCGGTGGAGAAGGTGGTGTAGACCGACATCTCCTGCCCCGTGGCCGAGCGCGCCAGAACGCGCAGGATCGTCGAAGCGTCGGCCAGCGTCGGCACGATCTTCTCGATGCTGGCGATCACGATATGGACGCGGGGCAGGGTCTGGGTCAGATCGCCATTCCCCTCATTGGTGACGATGACCGTGGAGCCGGTCTCGGCGATCAGGAAATTCGCGCCGGTGATGCCGACATCGGCGGCAAGAAAGCGCTGGCGCAGCTTGGCCCGCGCCTCGGCCAGCATGTCGGCGGGGTCGACGAGCGGCCGATCGGGATCGAGATCGGTATGGATTTCGCGAAAGGTATCGGCCACCTGCTCGACCGTGAGATGGATGGCCGGCGCGATGATATGGCTCGGCCTTTCGTGGCGCAGCTGGATGATGTATTCGCCCAGGTCGGTTTCAATCGGTTCGATGCCATGGGCGAGAAGATGGTCGTTGATGGCGATCTCCTCGCCGATCATGGTCTTGCCCTTGGTCACCGTCCGGGCGCCGACGCGCCGGCAGATGTCGAGCACCGCGGCGCGTGCGGCATCGGCATCGGCGCACCAATGGACATGACCGCCGCCGCCCTCCACATTGTCGGCGAAGCGCTCGAGATAGAAGTCCAGATTGGCGAGCGCATGGTCCTTGACCGCCTTGGCCGCGTCGCACAACGCCTCGAATTCGGGCAGGCGCTCGACCGCCTGGGCGCGAAACAGGACAAATGTGTCGTCCATCCCGGCCAGCGCCTTTTGCAGATTGGGGTCGGCCATCGCCTTGGTGGCGTTCTTGCGGAAGTCGCGGCTATCAGTGGTCTGCATCAATCTTCACGCCCTTCGCCGATCGCCGGATTGTCCGTCATGCCGGCCAGCACCTCGGCGACATGGCGGGCTTTCACCTTGCCCCCGCGCCGGCGCAGCTTGCCCGCCATGTTGAGCAGGCAGCCGAGATCGCCGGCGAGCAGCATGCCGGCCCCGGTCGCCTCGATGTCCGCCGCCTTCTCGCTGACCAGGCGGTCGGAAATCTCGGGATACTTGATGCAGAAGGTGCCCCCGAACCCGCAGCAGACCTCCGCTCCCGGCAGTTCCTTGAGTTCGACCCCGCTGATGCTTGCCAACAACCGCCGGGGTTGCGCCTTGACCCCAAGCTCGCGCAAACCCGAACAGGAGTCGTGGTAGGTGACCTGGCCCGTGAACCGCGCCGCTACCTTGTCCTGCTTCAGCACGTCGGCGAGGAAGCCGACGAGTTCATGGCTTTTGGCGGCGAGGGCGGCGCCGCGCGCGCCATAGGCCGGATCGTTCGACAGCAGATCGGGATAGTGGATGCGCAGCATGCCGGCGCAGGACCCGCTGGGCGCCACGACGTAGTCAAACGGCTCGAACAGATCGACGACCTGACGGGCAATGGCGATCGCCGTCTTGCGGTCGCCCGAGTTATAGGCCGGCTGGCCGCAACAGGTCTGCGCCCGCGGCGCTTCCACCGTACAACCGGCGTCCTCCAGAAGCTTGGCGGCAGCCAAACCGACGGTCGGTCGGAAGAGGTCGACGAGGCAGGTGACGAAAAGCCCGACGCGGATCGGCAAAACGACATATCCTCATAATGCGCGGGCAGGATGGCGAGCGTCACCGCGGAATGCAAGGTGGCTCGGCGCCCGACGCTGATCGCCAACGATTTCTACAATGTAGGCTGGGCGCTGGGCGCCGAGATCGCCGATTGGCGGACCCTTGATCTGGCGGCGCTGGCCGACCTGCGCGCGGACCAGGGCCAACCCCTCAAAGCCGGAGAGTTCGTGACCTTGGGCAGCATCACCCGCTTCCACCCGGTGGCAGCCGGCGACCGGGTCGAGATCGAAATACATCGGTTGGCTGCGGTCTCGATTCGAATCGGCTAGATCGGCGCCGGTTTGCCGGCGGCAACAAATAATGGGCGCAGGAATCAGCTTCCTGCCCCGTGTAATCAAGGCAACCCAGCGATTCCCGCTGGTGTCGCACATGCGTCGGGATTGGCTGCCCCCGATCGGCGAAGCCCTTCGCAAATGCGGCGCCCGTACCCCGGAGCCTTCGGCGGAAAATCCGTCGAAGGCTCCGGTCCCCTATGGTGTCGGTCCGGTGGCCGTGGCGCCCAGGACCTTGACCTCGATGCAAATCCGGATCGCCGCTATCCGGCGTCAACGTCAGGGGAAAGCTCTCGCCTTCCTTCAGCGGCCGTTTCAGATTGATCAACATGATATGCAGCCCGCCGGGCTTCAGTGTGGCCGTCTCGCCGGGTTTGAGCGCGATGGCGTCGAGCTGCTTCATCGTCATCACATTGCCGTCCATGGCATGGAGATGGAACTCGATGCGATCGGCCACCGGCGTCGAACCGCCGACGAGACGCATGGTGTCGGTTCCCTCGTTCACGAACGTCCCATAGACGATGGCGTTCTTGACGCCGCCGAGGGAGGCGCGGGCCCAGGCGATCTCCGCCTTCAGGCCCGACGCAGCGGCGAACTCAGGGCTCAGCGCCAAGCCGAGCACGAGAGCGAATGGAAATCGGCCAAACCGAAACCTCGTCGCATTGCGCGGCGTTCTCTGCATGGGGTTCTCCCTGGTTCCTGCGGCAGCGATCGCGCAGTCGTTCCGAATAACAAGTGCGGCGAAATTTGTGAATGCGGCGAAATTTCACAAGACTGCGATGGGAGGCGCAGGGCGAACCGATTTCAAGCAGCCAAATGGGATTCCGGCGGCTCAAATGGCGCGCTACCTATGATCAGGGCGCACCATCGCTCCCTGTCGAATATCAGACCCAGCAGTCCCATCCAGATTGCCACCATCAGGGCCGGCAGAAGCCACGGCGCCTGATCGCCGCCCCACTGCGCACCGACGAGTAGCGCCAGTGCGATCCAGGCCCAGCCGCGCCAATCGAGGATGTTGCGGGCGAGAATGACGATCGCCAGTGCGGCCACGGCGGGAACGACAACCAGGAACGAAGCGTCTTCTTGCCGGGGATTGAAGAGGCCGATGTAACAGGCCGCGAGGATGAACAGGCTGAAGGCCGTCGCCCGC
>JBGPNG010000123.1:0-5662 GCA_041487395.1 Dongiaceae bacterium | reverse complement strand
AGCCGCCGCTCGGCGTGCGAGCAGCGGGAGAGTGCGTGCGCATGACAACCAGGATCAATCTCAATGCCGACATGGGCGAAAGCTTCGGCGCCTTCAAAATGGGCGACGACGACTCGCTGCTGAAGATCATCCGTTCGGCCAACATCGCCTGCGGCTTTCATGCCGGCGATCCCAACGTCATGCACCACCTGGTACTGCGCGCCAAGGAAGAAGGCGTCAGCATCGGCGCGCATCCCGGTTTCAACGATCTGTGGGGGTTTGGCCGCCGACAAATCAAGATGAGACCGCAAGATCTCGAATACATGATCGCCTATCAGATCGGCGCCCTGCAGGCGATCGCGCAATATGCCGATCTCAGAGTGACCCATCTCAAGCCCCATGGTGCCCTTAGTAACATGGCCGCCGAGGACGAGGACTATGCCATGGCCATCGGCCGGGCGATGCGGACTGTGGACAGAAACCTCATCTATGTCGCGCTCGCCGGCTCGCAGATGGAGAAGGCCGCCCGCAAGCTCGGCCTGTTGCTTGCCCGTGAAGGTTTTGCCGATCGCCAATATAACGACGACGGCAACCTCGCCTCCCGTTCCATCCCTGGCACCGTCTACAAAGATCCGAAGCAGGCGCTCGAGCAAGTGCTGAGGATGGTCGAAAAGGGCGAGGTCGTTTCGCGCCAGGGCAGCAAGGTGAAGGTCGAGGTCGAGACGATCTGCGTGCATGGCGATGAGCCTACGGCAGTGATGGTCGCCGGGGAGGTGCGCAAGGGCCTCGAAGCTGAGGGGGTCCAGATAGTCACGATTCCGGCAATGCTGAGCTGACAACCTCCCGGCGATCGAGCCGGATCCCTGTGGGGCGCAAAAAAATTCCGTCCGTGTACCTCACTTCGACGGAGTGGGATGCCACGCTCCCACCTCAAGGGGATGGAAACAGTCTGTTGTGCCCATGTGCCTGGCTTGATGTTGCGAAGGGACGATTAGCGCTTGGGTAGAACGAAATGAGAGCCGTTCATTCCGGCGCGCGAGCGAAAAGCGCCGGACATCATTTTTGCGCCTTACAACGGGTTCCGTAGCAGCCGACGGACGGGCCGTTTCCCTCGGCTTTGCGGCCGAGACCGAGAGCGGCACTCCCCGACATTCATCCTCCCGTCGCCAAGGGTCATGCCGTATAGTGCCTGGCCTCGGCTCATGCAATCGCCTGTCATGCAGACAGCATATCTGGGAGGAAACAATGCAACTAAACACAGAATTAACCCGGCGCGATGCCCTGAAGGTCGCGCTGGCGACCGGCACCGCGGCGACATTGCCGCTTTGGGCATATCCTGCCGCCGCTGCTGGCAATATCAATTTTGCCGATATCGGCGTCGGCGATCCGGGCGGGGACTGGTCTCGCTACACCCAATCGAGCAGCTATGGCGTCAATCTCGTTTCGATCGGTAACGCCCCCTCTGCAATTCTGAACGTGCTTGTGGCCGGCGGGGGTACGGGCACGTACGACGTCATCAACATCGTCGGCGGCATGCAGAAGCCGCTCGTCGACAACAACCTGATCGAGGAACTCGATACCTCGAAAATGCCGAACTGGGCGAAGGACAAGAACATCAGCGAGTTCCTCGCTCCAGGCGCGCCGGGCTTCCAGTTCATCGGCTACGAAGGGAAGATCTACGGCTGTCCGACCGTGCTCCAAGGCGACTCCTTCGCCTACCTCCCGGAAAAGACAGGTGAGCTCGATTCCTATGCCGCACTGTTCGATCCCAAGTTCAAGGGTTACGTCGCGCTCGAGGACAACTACACGACCGCCGGACAGAAGACGGCCCTCTACCTCAAGGCTTCCGGGCAGGCGGACATCAAGAATCCAGACGACATGACCGCGGACGAATTCAAGAAGGTTATAGACTTTCTGATCGACCAAAAGAAGGCCGGCCAGTTCCGCGTGATCTGGTCGAGCTTCCAGCAGGCCGTCGACCTCATCGTCAACAAGGAGGTCTATGTGATCGACTGCTGGGAGCCCATGGTGTTCGTCGCCAAGTCCAAGGGCGTGAATGCGGTCTACGCCGATCCGAAAGAAGGTTATCTCCTCTGGGCCATGGCCGCCTACATCGTGAAGAATCCCAAACGGTCACCTGAACAGGAGGCCGCGGCCTATCAACTCCTCGACTTCATGCTGGGCGGCTGGTACGGCGCCAAGATCACGACAATGCGCGGCTACATGACGAACACCGATGCGCCCGACTATGCCAAGGCCCATCCAAACGAGTTCTCGGCCGACGATGCCGCGAAAGTAACGAGCATCACCGAAAATGTCCGCAGGAAGTTCGCCAAGGGCGGCACCTGGCAGAACCGCTGGCCGACCGTGGTCAACATCTACGAGTCCGAGTGGTCGCGGTTCAAGTCCGCCTGAGAGGTGACCGCGGGGGGATCATGAAGGCTACCGCCTGGGCGAGAAGGATCTTCCTTCTGCTGCCCATGGCGTTCGTCACGCTGTTCTTGGTCCTCCCGCTCGCCTTCATGCTGGTGGTAAGCTTCTGGAAACGGTCCGTGATCAACATGCGGCCCGCCTTCGTGCTCGACAATTACGCCGATTTTCTCACCGGCACGCGTCTTCCGGTGTTGGGGCGAAGTTTCCTCATTTCGATCGAGGCAACCGCCATCGGCCTGCTCATCGCCTATCCGATAGCCTATTTTCTGGCGCGCAAGGCGCGGCCGTCGTGGACGCGGGCCGTCCTCCTGCTGTTCACGGTTCCGTTCCTGGTCAACTACATCATCCGCACCTTCGCCTGGGCGTATCTCCTAGGTCGCACCGGACCCATCAACACTTTGCTTATGGCCCTGGGCCTGCCTGGCGGCCCGGTCGACTGGCTGCTCTTCAGCCAATTCGCCGTTCTGATCGGCATGGTGTCCTCCTATATGCCGTTCATGATCTTCCCGCTCTGGATGTCGATCGCCGGGATCGATGAACGGTTGATCGAGGCGAGTTGGATGCTGGGGGCGCCGCCCTCGAGAACGTTCCTCGGCGTGACCCTGCCGCTCTCACTACCCGGCATCTTCGCGGCCGTGATCTTCTCCTTCGTGGGCTGCTTCGGCGAGAGCGCGGTGCCCGTCATCCTCGGTGGAGTGGGCTATCAGCTGATCGGCAACGAGATCACCAGCACGCTCGATGTCCTCAACTATCCGCTTGCCGCGGCCATGTCATCGGTCGTGACGGTGGCCATGCTGGCGCTGCTGTGCCTGTGGTATCTCGCCTTCGATCTGCGCTCCTTCCTCGGCAAGATCCTGTCTTGGAGGATGGCGCCGTGAGCCGTCCAAGCATGGCGCGGGGATGGATCTGGGCCGGCATAGCCCTGGTCGTCGCTCTGCTGTACCTGCCGCTGATCCCTCCGCTCCTGTTCTCGCTGGTGCCCGAGAATGCGAATGAGGGAAGCACCACTTTGCGCTGGTACGGCGAGATGTGGAAGAATCCGCTGCTGACGGGTGCGATGGTAACGAGCCTGGAGGCGGGGATCATCGTGGCCGTCGTCACTCCGATCTTGTCACTGGTCGCGGCCACGGCCATCCGAGAGCTCAGAGTGCCGAGGCTCGTTCTGCTCCTCATGTTGCTGCCCCTGTTCGTGCCCGGCGTCAGCATGGGGCTTGCGACCGCGCTCTTCTTCCGCGTCCTCGGCATCGCGCCGTCGCTGACCACGATATCGCTGGTTCAGATACTCTGGGCATTGCCTTTTGCAACGCTGGTTGTGCTGACCGCCATGTCGACCTTCGATCCGGTCTATCTCGAAGCGGCCTACATGAGCGGCGCCGACCGCTGGCGGGCCTTTCGCGATATCGAGCTGCCCTTGATCCGGCCGGGAATTTCCGGCGCCGCGACCTTCTCGCTGATCCTCTCGTTCAACGAGACCATCCGGACCTCCATCGTGCAGGGTCCGCTCAATACGGTTCAGACCTACATCTGGTCGACCTACAAGGAAGTCGGTCTGTCGCCCACCCTCTATGCCCTGATGACGTTGCTTATCGCCCTAACGGTTGGGCTGGTCGGCATCTACCTCGTACGAGGCATGCGCAGGGCGTAGCCTTCTCAGTCGGCAAGCGGGACGATGATCTTCGGATCGATACCGATCTCGACCGCCGCGCCCGGCAGGATTTCGAGGCGGCGGGGGCTCGTTGCCGTAAGCTGCTGACCATCGGCAAGCAGCACCACGTAGTCGAGCACCGTGCCGCGGTAGGTCACGTCCTTGACCCTGCCCAGGAGTTTGCATGGCAGCGCTGCGGCTTCCGGCCCGATGTGTAAGTTCTCGGCCCGGACGGCCACATGGCGGAACGAGGATTTTCCGGCGGCGGACGGCACGCCGGGGATTTCGACGCCCGCGATGCGAATGCAATCCCTGCCCGCGCCTGCCGGGCTCGCATCGACCGCGATGACGTTGCAGCCCCGGAAGAACCCGGCAACAAAGGTGCTGGCCGGGCGCTGATACAGCTCCTCCGGAGCATCGCACTGCACGCAGCGTCCGCGATTGAAGACGGCGATGCGATCGCTCATGGTGAGCGCTTCTTCCTGGTCATGAGTGACGTAGAGAAAAGTGGTTCCGGTCTGGGCATGAACCCGCTTCAGCTCGCTCTGCATGGCCCGGCGGATTCTTTCGTCGAGCGCGGAGAGCGGCTCGTCGAGCAGCAGCATCCTGGGTTCGGGAGCCAACGCCCGGGCGAGCGCCACGCGCTGCTGCTCGCCGCCGCTGAGCAGCGTCACGTTCTTGGCCCGCATGCCGGTCAATCCTACGAGATCCAGCATGCGATCGACGCGGGCCTGGCGCTCGGCAGCATCGAAATTGCGCTGCTTCAACCCGTACTCGACGTTCTGCGCAACGGTCATGTGCGGAAACACGGCATATTGCTGGAACATCATGCCGAGGTTGCGGTGCCACGGGCGAACCTGGGAGACGTCGCGTCCTTCGAGAAGGATCCGGCCGCTGTCCGGCTGCTCGAGGCCGGCCACGATCCTCAGGATGGTCGACTTTCCCGACCCGCTTGGTCCGAGGAACGTGAAGAACTCGCCGCGCTTGACGTCGAACGAAAGGTCCTCGGCCGCGACCGTTTGGCCGAACTTCTTGGTGATACCCTGGAGCTCGAGGATGACGTCAGCCATGTCGGCATGCATGGTTCAGGAGAGCGACTTCGCGCTCGCCTCGATCGCGATCGCTAGGGCTCTCACGATGGTGGCAAGATCCATCGAGGCGATGTCGCCGCGCTGGCCAAGCTCGAGCTCGCGGTTCTTGCGGACCGCTCGAACGATATCCGCGACCTGCTCGGGCAGATAGGGCACATGAACGAACCCTGCGAGGGGACGAGGCGACAGCCGATCGGCATGCGCGAGCGTCGAATAGAGCGTGGCGTTGCAAAGGAACGTCCCGGCGGTCGAGGAGATGCGCGCCGGAATCCCGGCCTCGAGCAGGGCCGCCTCGATGCCGCGCAAGGGCAGCGTAGCCATCATCGCCGCAGCGCCGTTGCCGCTGATCGGCATGTCGGTCAGGAAGGTATCCTCGTTGTCCGGGATCTCGAAGTCGGCGACATTGATGCCGACACGCTCGAGGCGGATCATCGGCTCGCCCGGCCACAAGCCCAGGCTGATCACCAATCGCGGCCTCAGCTTGTCGATGAGTCCCTGCCGGTGCGCCTGGAGT
>JBGPNG010000122.1:0-5703 GCA_041487395.1 Dongiaceae bacterium | reverse complement strand
GTGCGCAGGCCCGCTTGCATCTGGACCAGTTCGCGCTCGGCCACGCCGATCTCGTCGCTGCGCCGGCTGAGCTTGCCCTGGGTCGAGGCGTTCTCCGGATCGCCGCGGAAGGCGACCATTGATTCGGTCAGGCGGCGCATGGGCCGGATCATCATCCATTGCAGGCTGAAATAGACCAGGCTCGCGGTGATCAGCGAGATGACGATGGAGAGAGCGAGCACGCGTTCGGAATAGTCGAGAAGGGCGCTGCGCATCGGCGCTTCGTCGATGACGATTTCCACCGTCGCCTGAGGGATCTTGGGCGATGGCCCGACCACGCGCAGCACGCGATTGGCCGGGTGCGCGATCGTGGCGAAGGCGTCGCCGATCAGCGCGAAAAAACTTCGTTCTGTCAGGTCGAAATTGGCATCGATGGTCGGCACGCCGGCCTTGGCATGCATCATCAGCTTGACGCCATCCGGCCGCTTCAGGCCGATGATGTAGGCCCCGGCATGCTGCAACAGTTCGGCCTGCAGCGATTCGCTGACCATGTAGTCGGGGGTGGCGAGGAGCGCGAGCACCGCCACATGGGCGGTGGCGAGCCGGTCGCGCAGATATTCATAGCGGAAGCGCCCCGCCGAGGGCGCATAGATCAGCACCTCGGCCAGCATGACGAAGATTATGGTCATGAGCAGGACGCGGGCCGACAGGCTCTTGGTCGGTGGCGGCAGAAGAGGGCGATTGCCGTTGATGGCCATGCTCGGTTCCATGCGCCGTCAGCCGAAGCGGGCGAGAAATCGCACCAGACGCCTGGTGCGCTCGCCGAACAGCGAGGGCAAATAATAATTCCCGGCCGCCCGCTTGCCGATCTCGGCCAGGGTCGGATAGGGGGCGATCATGCCGGCGACGGCACCGATCTTCAACCGCTGGGCGACGGCGAGCGTCCAGAAATGGATCATCTCGCCGGCCGAAGGGCCGACGATATCCGCGCCCAGGATGCGCCCGCGCGCCGAGGTGACGATCTTGATGAATCCCCGATGCAGACGTTCGGCCTGGGCCCGGTCATTCTCGGCCAGCGGCCAGCGCAGCAGGCGGATCGGCCCTTTCGCGCGGGCGGCGGCTTCGCTCAATCCCACATGGGCGAGTTCGGGATCGGTGAAGGTGACCCAGGGCAAGGCCGTGAGGTCGACCTTGGCCGGCAGGCGGAAGAGGGCGTTACGGATGACGATGCCGGCATGATATGCGGCGAGATGAGTGAACTGGGGGCCGCCCGCCACGTCGCCGACGGCATAGACGCGGGGATTGCTGGTGCGCAGCCGCCGGTCGACGCCGATGCCCTGGTCGGAAAATGCGATGCCGGCGCTTTCCAATCCCAGGTCGCCGACCCTGGGCCGGCGCCCCGCGGCCACCAGCAGATGCGAGCCTTCGAGGCGCTGGCGCTGGCCGTCCTTCTCGATCTCCAGCGCGATGCCGGCCCCTGCCTTGCCGGCGCTCAGGACCTTGTGACGCTCGAACAAGGCGATGCCATCGTCGAGCAGCGACTGACGCAGGACGCCAACCGGTTCGGGGTCGTCCTTCGGCATGAGGTCCAGCATCTCGACGATGCTGACCCGGGCACCGAGACGGCGAAAGGCCTGGGCGAGTTCGCAGCCGATCGGCCCGCCGCCCATGATCAGCAAATGCTCGGGCAAGCGCTCGATGTCGAAGATCGTCTCGTTGGTCAGATAGGGTAGTTCGGCCAATCCCGGCAATGGCGGCACGAAAGCGACGGAGCCGGTTGCCACGACGAAGCGCCGGGCGCGGATGCGGGTATCGCCGACCGCAACCTCCCGCGGCCCGGCGAAGCGCGCCTGATCGCGAATGACGGTGACGCCAAGACCGGTGAATCTCTCCTCCGAATCATTCGGTGCGATGGCGGCGATGACGCCGCGGACATGGGCCTGCACCTTGGCGAAATCGACGCGCGGGGCAGCCTGTTCCAGGCCGAAACCCGTTGCCCGGCGATATGCGGCGGCGGCATGGGCGGCGGCGAGCAAGGCCTTGGAGGGCACGCAGCCGGTATTGAGGCAATCGCCGCCCATGCGATGGCCTTCGATCAGCACGGTCTTGGCGCCGAGCTGGCTGGCGCCGGCGGCCATCACCAGCCCGCCAGTGCCGGCACCGATGACGCAGATATCCGGGGTCAGCAGCTTGCTCATCGGCGTTTGCGCCAAGCCTTGTAAGCGACGGGCACAAGTGCCAGCAGGGCAAGCCCGCCGAGCGCGGTTGCGATTTGCGGGGTCAAGATGCCGCTGAGCGTGAAATTTGCGTTGTGGTCCAGCAAGCTGCCAAGCCCGACCCCGACGGCCGTATAAATGAAGGTGCCGGGGATGATGCCGATCAGCGTTGCCAGCACGAAATCCCGCAGCCGCACCCCGAGAAAGGCCGGCACCAGATTGACCACGAAGAACGGGAAAGCCGGAACCAGGCGCAGGAACAACAGATAGTTGAATGCGTTGGCCCTGAAGCCGTCCTGCATGCGGCCGAGCCAAGGACCGGCGCGCGCGCGCAAGAAATCGGCGAAGGCGCTGCGCGCGGCGAGGAAGAGAAGCGTGGCGCCGAGCGTGGCGGCGACCACCGTGACGCCGGTGCCGAGCCACTGGCCGAACATGCAGCCCCCGGCCAGCGTCAGCACTGTCGCCCCGGGCAGCGATAGCGCGACCACGCCGGCATAGACCAGAGCATAGGCGGTGAGCATCAGGAACAGATGGTCGGCCACCTGCCAATAGAGCCAGTCGCGGTTGGTGCGCAGCGCCTCCAGGGAAAGATAGCGCTGCAATCCAAAGGCGAAGAACAAAGCGATGCCGAGCAGGATCGCGATCATGGGCCACCAGCGGACGATCCAGCCTCGACCGTCTTTCTCGGAAGCCCCGGATTCCTTCGGATTGCCGGGGTTCTTGGCGGCAGGGAGAGCCATCGTCTTGATGTAACACCGGTCCGCGCGAGGCGCCACCCCGGCTCCCGGTAAAGAGGCCGTGAGCCTGGAACCAAGCTGCCGCTGCAGGCCGGGTTGGAGCCAACGTTGACTCTGCTTCGTTAAGCCCTTATACAGCCGCGGCAATTCCTCGCCTGTCAGTCTCTCGCAACGGAGTTCCAACGTGAAGCGCACGTATCAGCCCAGTGTGCTCGTCCGCAAGCGCCGCCACGGCTTCCGCTCCCGCATGGCCACGGTCGCCGGCCGCAAGGTCGTCGCCAACCGGCGCGCCAAGGGGCGCAAGCGCCTCAGCGCTTAAAGCGGATGGCGCAGCTTCAGCGCCTTACCCGACGGGCGGAATTTCTTCAGGTCGCCGCTGTCCGGCGCAAATCGGTCGCGCCGGGCCTGATTCTGCAGGCAGCTCGGCAGCCGGCCGCCGATGGCCTGCGCGTCGGCTTCACCGCCAGCCGCAAAGTAGGCAACGCCGTGGCCCGCAACCGGGCGCGTCGGCGCTTGCGAGCCGCCGCATCGGCGGTGCTGCCCCTGCATGCCGCTCCGGGCCACGACTATGTGCTGATCGCGCGCGCCGGAACCCTGACGCGCGCCTATGACGGGCTGCTTGACGATCTGTCCGCGGGGCTGAAGCGCCTCGGGGTCTATCGGGAGTGAGAGACGCGATGATCGGGTTGAGAGGCCTGGCTATCCTGCCGATCCGCATCTACCAGTGGACCCTTTCGCCATTGATGCCGGGGGCCTGCCGTTTTTCGCCGAGCTGTTCGGAATATGCGGCCGAGGCGGTCCTTGCCCATGGTCTGTGGCGCGGCATGCGCTTGGCGGGGCGTCGCCTGCTGCGGTGCCATCCCTGGGGCGGTCATGGCTATGACCCGGTGCCGCTCAATGGTAGCCCGCTCACGGGTGGGTCGTTGAATAATGGGCCGCACAGCACCAGGCGCGGCGCGGCGCGCTGAGGCCGGGAAGGGATCGAGAAGGCGAGATGGGGCTGATGGATCAGAAGAACTTCATTGTGTTTGCCGTCATCGCGTTCGCCATTCTGATCGGCTCGCAATACATCATGAACCGGTTCTACCCGGCGCCCCATCCGGTGGCGACGACGAGCCCGACGACCACTACGACCACTACGACCGCAACCCAGCCGGTGGCACCGGCCGCTCCGGCCGTTTCGGAGTTCAAGGCGCGCGCGGCGGCGATGGCGGAGAATCCTCGTGTCGAGATCCACTCCGACCGGCTGCTGGGTTCGATCTCGCTCGTCGGCGGTCGGATCGACGATCTGACGCTCGCCAACTACCGCGAGACGGTGGACAAGGACAGCCCGCAAATCGTGCTGCTCAACCCGCCCGGAACGGCGGACGCCTATTACGCCGATTTCGGCTGGCTCACGGATAGCGCTGCCGCCGTCAAGCTGCCGGACCTCGATACGCGCTGGACTGCCGATGGCGGCAATTTGACGCCCGACCATCCGGTGACGCTGAACTGGGACAACGGCGCGGGCCTGACCTTCACGCGGACCATCGCGCTCGACAAGAATTTCATGTTCACCGTTAGCGACGCGGTGAAGAACAGCGGCGGCACGGCGTTGAAGTTGTACCCTTACGGCCGGGTACGGCGGATCGGTACGCCGCTGCTCGCCGGATATGCGATTCTGCACGAGGGCCTGCTTGGCGTGCTGGGCGGCTCGCTCAAGGAAACGAAATACTCGGCGATCGTCAAAGACAAGGAGCAGTCCTTCGAGAGCACCGGCGGCTGGCTCGGGATCACCGATAAATATTGGCTGGTTGCTCTTTCCCCCGATCAGGCCGCGCCGATCCATGCGAACTTCGTGCATGAGATGGAGGGGGCCAAGGACGCCTATCTGACGGTCTACAGCACGGCCAATGCGTTGGATCTGGCCGCGGGCGGCACCGTCAGCTACACCAGCCGGCTCTTCGCCGGCGCCAAGGAAGTGCATCTGCTCGCCCAATATCGCGATGAGCTCGGAATTCCCGATTTCCAGCGCGCCGTCGACTTCGGCTATCTGTGGTTCCTGACCCAGCCGATTTTCTACCTTCTCGATTTCCTCAATCACGCCATCGGCAATTTCGGCCTCGCCATTCTGGCGCTCACCATCATCGTGCGTCTGCTCATGTTCCCGCTCGCCAACAAATCCTTCCGGGCGATGAACAAGATGAAGAAGCTGACGCCGCTGATGACCGAGCTGAGAGAGCGCTACAAGGACGATAAGGCGCGCCTGAACCAGGAGATGATGGAGCTCTACAAGCGCGAGAAGGTGAATCCCGCGGCGGGCTGTCTGCCGGTGCTGGTTCAGATTCCCGTCTTCTTCTGCCTCTACAAGACCCTCTTCGTCACCATCGAGATGCGCCACGCGCCCTTCTTCGGCTGGATCAGGGATTTGTCGGCACCCGATCCGACCTCGATCTTGAATCTTTTCGGCCTGGCGCCCTGGCCGACCCCCCATTTCGCTCTGCTCGGCGCCATCAGCCTGGGCGTATGGCCGATCCTGATGGGCCTCACCATGTGGCTGCAGCAGAAAATGAATCCGGCCCCGCCCGATCCGATCCAGGCCAAGATCTTCATGATCTTGCCGGTCGTCTTCACCTTCACCTTGGCGCGGTTCCCGGCCGGGTTGGTCATCTATTGGGCTTGGAACAACCTGCTCTCGATCTCGCAGCAGCGGTTCCTGATGTGGCAGATGAACCGGAAGCCCTGAGCGCGGCGGAAGCGGCGGCCGCCCGCGAGGCCGGCAGGATTCTGTT
>JBGPNG010000121.1:0-5705 GCA_041487395.1 Dongiaceae bacterium | reverse complement strand
GCCGGCGAGGAACACCCTCTTCGCGTCGCCGTCGATCCCGTCTCCCGGGCGCCGATTCCGTATATTCTGATACGTGACCGGCTGGAGGCGCGCATATTACGCTCCGTCTTCTATGATCTGGTCGGACTCGGCGAGCAAAACGGAGATCAGTTCGGCGTATGGAGCAGCGATCTGTTCTTCCCCTTGGGACGGCTGGACCCCGTAAGCTGACCCCGGACGAGGTCGCCGCCCGGCTGGCCGCAGCCCTCATGGGCGGCCTGCGTCGTTCGCAGGACGAAGCGGCGCGCGGGGACCATGATCTCAACCCGGGTCTTTTCCCCGATCGTCCCCTGGTCCCGGCGGCCGTCCTGGTGCCGCTGGTAGATCGCCCGGATGGGCTGACAGTCCTTTTGACGCTCCGCACGCCCCATCTCAGCGACCACGCCGGGCAGATCAGCTTTCCCGGCGGCCGGGTCGATCCGGGGGATTCCAGCGAACGGGTGACCGCCTTGCGGGAGGCGGAGGAGGAAGTCGGGCTGACACGGGCGCAGGTGCGCCTGCTTGGCCGTCTCGATACATATGTGACTCGCACTGGCTTTCGCGTCGAACCTCTGGTCGGCGTCGTGACGCCGCCGCTGGCGCTGCGCCCTGATCCCCACGAAGTGGCCGAGGTCTTTGAGGCACCCCTCGATTTCTTGATCGATCCCGCCAATCGCCGGCGCCACAGCCGCGTCTTTCAAGGCAGCGCGCGCTTCTATTGGGCGATTCCCTGGGGCGGCCGTTACATCTGGGGTGCCACGGCCGGCATGCTGGTCAATCTGGCCGACGTGTTGAGGGGGCGCGCGTGAGACAGTTTTTCGAAATCGCCCTGCCGTTGATTCTGCCAACCGCGATTTATTTTTCATACGTCCTCATCGCCCGGGCGCGGGGTGCGGCCGAGGTGCCGGAAATGCCTTGGGTCTGGCTCGGTGTCGCCGGCGGGCTGTTGCTGGCCGTCACCTTCATGGCGCTGGCCCTCTATGGCGGCGCCTCGCCTTCCGACATCTATCAGCCGCCGAAAATCGTCGGCGGCAAGGTCGAGCCCGGCCATTTCGAGCCGGCGCACTGACGGCCCGTGCAACGTCTGGAACCCCAACCCTGGATGAGCGCGCTGGCGACCCGGGCAGTGATCGATGCACTCACCGCCGGCGGCTCGCAAGTGCGTTTCGTCGGCGGCTGCGTGCGCGATGCGCTGCTCGGCCGGCCGGTCAAAGACATCGACATCGCCACGCCCGACGCCCCCGCCCGCGTTGTCGAACTGCTCGAGGCCGCCGGCCTGAAAGCGGTGCCCACGGGTATCGAGCATGGCACTGTCACCGCTGTGGCCCACCACCGCCCCTTCGAAATCACCACGCTTCGGCGCGATGTGGAAACCGACGGGCGTCGCGCCAAGGTCGCCTTCACCGACGACTGGACGGAAGATGCGGCCCGGCGCGACTTCACCTTCAACGCCCTTTCCTGTACGCCGGAGGGCGAGCTCTACGATCCTTTCGGCGGCATCGACGATCTCAAGGCCCGGCGCGTGCGCTTCGTCGGCAATGCGGGCGCGCGCATCCGCGAGGATGTGCTGCGGCTGCTGCGCTTCTTCCGTTTCTATGCCCATTACGGCGCGCCGCCGCCCGACGGCGAGGCCCTGAGCGCGGCCGCGGCGATGGCGCCGTCCCTGGCGACGCTCTCGGGCGAGCGCATCGCCGCCGAAACGCTGAAACTGCTCGCGGCCGGCGACCCGGCACCGGTGCTGCTGCTGATGCGCGATCATGGCGTGCTGACCCATTTCCTGCCCGAGGCGACGCGCATCGATCGCTTGGCCCGGCTCGTTGCCATCGAATCCAGTCTCGGGATTCCGGCCAATCCGCCGCGACGGTTGGCGGCGGTGCTTACCGGCGGCGCGGCGGCTGCCCGCGCGGTTGCCGAACGCTTTCGCCTTTCGAATGCCTTGCGCGACCGGATCGCCGCGGCGCTGGCACCGCCGGCCCCGTCGCCAGCGCTCGATTGCCGGGGTCTTCGCGCTCTTCGCTATGGTTTGCCGGCAGAAGCCTTCCGCGATCGCTGCCTGATTGCTTGGGCCGAAGGTGAGGCGAGCGAACCGAGCTGGCAGAAGGTGCTGGGCGTTGCCGATTGGCAGCCGCCGGCCTTTCCCGTCAAGGCCCAGGATGCGGTCGATTGCGGAGCGGCACCCGGGCCGGCGCTGGGCCGGCTCATGGCCGAAATCGAGCAATGGTGGATCGCCGGCGATTTTGCCGCCAGTCGCGCCGACTGCCTTGTCGAGCTTGCGCGGAGGCTCAAATCCGGGCGGCCCGAATCATGAGCATTGCACTTGCCCGCGCCGCAATACAAAACCGCAGGGCGGCGTCATCGCCCGCCGTCGAGATCGCGTCGTGCGCTTGGCCAACGATCGGACTAGGCGCGAAGCGCTTGCCGTCCGCGGCGCCGCGGCAAGACCAAAATCCTCGTCCTGAGCCTGTCGAAGGATGAGGTATCCTCGGTTTCTGCGTGGCCCTCATGCTTCGACAAGCTCAGCATGAGACAGTTTTCACGGTGCGCCAGCCTTCCTCATCCTGAGCCTGTCGAAGGACGAGCGCCGCAAGACCCCTTTGTCGCAAGAACCGGATAGAACATGGGCTCGGCCCGGTGTCATTGCTTGCCGCGAAGGGGCATGCGGCATGCAGCGGGCGATGCAAGGTCTGGATTGGGCGATGCTGCTGGGCCTCGCGCTCGTCTTCGGCAGCGCTTTCTTCTTCTCTCAGCTCGGCTTGCGCAGCTTCGGGCCGCTTACCGTGGCCGCCGGCCGCGTCGGCATCGCCGCGGTGGTCCTGACGTCGATTGCCTTGTTGCGCGGCCGGCGATTTCCAGGCGATCCACGCATCCTGTTGGCCCTTCTCGTCATGGGCGCCCTCAACAATGCCGTTCCTTTTTCCCTCATCAGCTGGGGCCAGACACGCATCGATAGCGGCCTTGCCGCCATCCTCAACGCGACGACTCCGATCTTCACCGTGCTGCTCGCCCATCTCGTGGGCGACGAGCGATTGAGCCTGCGCCGGCTTGCGGGCGTGATCTTCGGGTTCGCAGGCGTTGCCGTGCTGATCGGCCCGGCGGCATTGATGCGGCTCGATCCGAGCGATCTGGCGGAACTGGGAATCCTGCTGGCGGCCGTCTGTTACGCTTGTGCCGGTTTGTGGGGGCGGCAGTTTCGCCAACTGCCGACGGAGATCGCCGCCGCCGGAATGCTGATCGGCAGCAGCCTGATCATGCTGCCCGCGTCTTTGATCTTCGAACATCCCTGGGCCGTCAGCCCAAGCGCAGAGAGCGTCGCTGCCATCGTGGCCTTGGCGTTGCTTAGTACGGTAATCGCCTATCTGCTCTATTTCCGCCTGCTGGTACGGGTGGGGGCCACCAACCTGCTGTTGGTGACCTTTCTGCTGCCGGTGGTGGCGCTGGCGCTTGGTGCCGCCTTTCTCAGCGAGAGGGTTCAGGCCGTCGATCTCATCGGTCTTGGCTCGATCATGACCGGGCTCGCGGCGATCGATGGCCGGGTCTTCCGTTGGATCTTCGGTCGCTTCAGGGCCACATCGCCAGTGGCGGCAGGGACATCAGGATCGCTTCCGGATTCCCGCCGGTCTTGAGGCCGAACAGAGTGCCGCGGTCGTAAAGCAGATTGAATTCCACGTAGCGCCCGCGACGGATCAATTGGTGGCGCCGCTCCGCCTCGGTCCAGCTCTCGTCGAAATGCCGCCTGACGATGTTCAGATAGGCATCGAGGAAACCAAGGCCGACGTCTTGGACAAAGGCGAAATCAGCGTCCCATTTTCCGCTGTCGAGATTGTCGAAGAAAATCCCGCCGACGCCGCGCTGCTCGTTGCGATGGTGCAAGAAAAAATAGTCGTCGCACCAGGCCTTGAACCGCGGGTAATAGCTCGGATCATGCTTGTCGCAGGCCGCCTTCAGCCGGGCATGGAATCTTGCCTTGTCGGCCTCGTCGTCGATCATCGGCGTCAGATCGGCGCCGCCGCCGAACCAGGCCTTGCGGGTCACGATATGCCGGGTGTTCATATGCACGGCCGGCACCCTGGGCGATTGCATATGGGCGACCACACTGATACCGCCGGCCCAGAAGCCGCCGTCGGCCTCGGCCCCCGGGATCTGTTTGCGAAATTCCTCCGAGAAACGGCCATACACCGTCGAGACGTTGACGCCGATCTTCTCGAACACCCGCCCGCGCATGAGCGACATGGTTCCGCCGCCGCCGTCGCTGCCGTCCTCCGTGGGCCGGTGCCAGCTTTGGCGCTCGAAGCGTCCGGCCGGCTGAGCGCGCAAGGGTCCGGCGTAGTCGTCCTCGAGCTTTTCGAAGGCGGCGCAGATGCGGTCGCGCAATCTCTCGAACCAGCGCTCGGCGCGCTTTTGGCGTGCTTCAGTGGCAGCGGCCTTGCTCATGGCGGAAACCCATCGGTCTGTTTCAGCGCCTCGCCCAATACCATGGCCGCCACCAGCGCGACATTGATCGAGCGCAATCCCGGACGCATTGGAATCTTGAGACGGGCCGTCGCCGCCTCGTGCACCGCCGCCGGCACGCCGGCACTTTCGCGGCCCAGCAGCAGCGTATCATCGGCGGCGAAGGCATAGCCGAGATAAGATTGTCGGGCCCCGGTCGTGAGGAGCAGAAGCCGACCCCGCAGGCAGTTGCGGAAGGCATCCCAGGAGCTGTGGCGCCTCACCGCCACCGCGTCGAGATAATCCATCCCGGCCCGGCGCAGCCGCCGATCGTCCCAGACGAAGCCGCAGGGCTCGATGACGTCGACGGCCAGGCCGAGACAAGCCGCCAGCCGCAGCAGGGTGCCGCAATTCTGCGCGATATCGGGCTCATAGAGGGCAAGACGCATGCGGGTTTGGGGCTGCTAGGCAAGGGCCGAGAATTGCATTATACCCCTCGGCCGGGGGAATGCCCGATGGCGATCGAAGGACCCTGCCCCGCGCGGCTTCATGCGTCGGTTTGTCGCAGAACCCAAGGCGAGGCTTGAACATGGCCAATGATATAAAGGCGGCCGCAGCGACGCCCGTGCCCGAAGCGGCCCGGGTGCGAAGAGGGATGGCAGAGATGGCCGACAGCGTTGGGTCCGGGGCCGGACGTCAAAGCGGAACCCGCCGCGATTTTCTGATGCTGGCCAGCGTCGGCGTCGCCGGCATGGGCGCCATTTGCCTGGCCTGGCCGCTGATCGATCAGATGAATCCCTCGGCGGACGTTCGCGCTCTTGCCTCCATCGAAGTCGATATTTCCAAGATCGAAGTGGGCCAGGCCATCAAGGTGCTGTGGCGCGGCGAGCCGGTCTTCATCCGCCACCGCACGGCCGAGGAAATCAAGGTAGCCGCCGACGTGAACGTCGCCGATCTGCGCGATCCGCAGACCGATGGCGAGCGCGTGCAGAAGCCCGAATGGCTGATCCTGGTCGGCGTGTGCACCCATCTCGGCTGCATCCCGCTCGGCACCGGCGCCACGGAGCCGCGCGGCGATTTCGGCGGCTGGTTTTGTCCCTGCCATGGCTCGCAATACGATACCTCGGGGCGCATCCGCAAAGGCCCGGCGCCGCTCAATCTCGCGGTGCCCGAATACAAGTTCCTCAGCAACACCGTGGTTCGGATCGGTTAGGACCGGCTCATGAGCGCTCCCGCCTTCAAAAATCCGATCATCCGCT
>JBGPNG010000120.1:0-5744 GCA_041487395.1 Dongiaceae bacterium | reverse complement strand
CGACGAGCCGACGACGGCGCTCGACGTCACCATCCAGGCGCAGATCCTGAAATTGATCAAGGACCTGCAGGCCGAGCTGGGCATGGCGTTGCTGATGATCACTCACGACCTCGGCGTCGTCGCCAACATGGCCGAGGAAGTGGTGGTGATGTACCACGGCAAGGTGATGGAGAGCGGCACGCTCGACGACATCTTCCGCAATCCCGCCCATCCCTATCTTCAGGCCCTGTTGCGCGCCGTGCCGCGCTTCCACATGGCGCCGGGCGAGCGGTTGGTGCCGTTACGCGAGATTCCACCGCCCACCGGGCGGATGATCGAGGCGCGCGAGCCCTGGCCGGCGGGAGCGGATGCGGCCGGTCCGTTGCTCCAGGTCAAGGGGCTGACCAAAGGCTTTCGTCAGCGCAAGGGTGGGCTGCCCGGCGTGCCCATGATGAAACTGGCGGTCGACGACGTCACCTTCGACATCCGCCACGGCGAATGCCTTGGCCTGGTGGGCGAGAGCGGCTGCGGCAAGACGACCGTGTCGAAACTGATCATGCGGGCACTGACGCCCGATGCCGGAGAGGTCCGCTTCAACGACCGCGGCCGCATCGTCGACGTGCTGGCGCTGAAGAGTGCCGAGCTTATGCGTTTCCGCCGCAAGATCCAGGTCGTGTTCCAGGACCCCTTCGGCTCCCTCAATCCGCGCATGGCCGTGCTCGACATCCTGAGCGAGCCACTGATCATCCACGGCATCGGCGACAGTGCGGCGAGGGCCGAGATGGTCAAGGAGCTGATGGAACTGGTCGGGCTCAACGTGCGCCATCTAAAGCGCTACCCGCACAGCTTTTCCGGCGGCCAGCGCCAGCGCATCGGGATCGCCCGCGCGCTGGCGCTGAAGCCCGACCTCTTGATTTGCGACGAGCCCGTCTCCGCTCTCGACGTCTCGATCCAGGCCCAGGTGTTGAACCTGCTCAAGGATCTGCAGGCCAAGCTCGGCCTGACCTATCTCTTCATCTCGCACAATCTTGCCGTGGTCGACTACATCGCCGACCGCATCATGGTGATGTGCGCCGGCGAGATCGTGGAAGTGGCCCCCTGCGGCGTGCTGTTCCGCGACCCGCTGCATCCCTATACCAAGGCGTTGCTGACGGCGGTGCCGGAGCCCAATCCGGATTATCGCCTGTCCTTCGACAAGCTGATGGAAGACAAGGCCTCGCAGCCCAGCGCTTGGCCGGCCCCCTTCACCGTCACCGCGACCGAGCGACCCGGCTTGATCGACATGGGCGAGAATCATTTCGTGCGCGCAAGCAAAGCGCTGGTGGCCGCATGAGGCGTCTCATCGCCCTGTTGATTCTGGCGCTCGGCGTCGGCACGGCCGCTGCCCAGACGCCCGCCTATAAGGAGGTGCCTTCCCTCGCCGACAAGATAAAGGCGGGCAATCTGCCGGCCATCGAGCAACGCCTGCCCGACCAGCCCTCCGTCGCGGCTTTCCAATGGCCGGGGCAGGGGCCGGGCGAATACGGCGGCCAATTGGATATCCTGATGTCCAGCGCCAAGGACACGCGTTATCTCGTGATCTACGGCTATGCCCGCCTGGTCGGCTACAATTCGAAATACGAGATTGCGCCGGACATTCTGGAGAGCTTCGAGGTCGAGCAGGGACGCATCTTCACCTTCCATCTGCGCAAGGGCCATAAATGGTCGGATGGTTCGCCCTTCACCACCGAGGATTTCCGCTACTACTGGGAAGACGTCGCCAACAATCCCGATCTGACGCCGATCGGCCCGCCGGTCGAAATGCTGGTCGACGGCGAAGCGCCGAAGGTCGAGGTACTGGACGAAACCACGATCCGCTATAGCTGGTCGAAGCCCAACGCCGAATTCCTGCCGGCGCTGGCGCGCAGTTATCCGCTTTTCATCTTTCGGCCGAGCAAATATTTGAAAAAATTCCACATCAAATACGCCGACAAGAAAAAACTGGAAAAAGACGCGAAGGACGCCGGTCAGCGCAACTGGGCCGCCCTCCACAACAAGCGCGACAACCAGTACAAGAACGACAATCCGAAGCTGCCGACGCTGGACCCCTGGGTGCTGAAGACCAAGCCGCCGGCCGACCGATTCGTCTTCGAGCGCAATCCCTATTATTTCCGGATCGATCCGCAAGGCCGTCAGTTGCCCTACATCGACAAGGTCACCTACCAGGTCGTCGATGCGAAATTGATTCCGGCCAAGGCCGGCGCCGGTGAGACGATGCTGCAGGGTAAGGATCTGCGCTTCGCCGACTACACCTTCCTCAAGGAGGGCGAGAAGAACGGCGGTTATCACGTGCTGCTCTGGCGCTACGGCGTCGGTTCCAATCTGGCCCTCTATCCAAATCTGAATACCGACGACAAGGCCTGGCGCAAACTCAACCGCGACGTGCGCTTCCGGCGCGCGCTTTCTCTGGCGATCGACCGGCATCAGATCAACCAGGTCGTCTTTTTCGGTTTGGCGCAAGAGGGGGCCAATACGGTGCTGCCCATGAGCCCCCTCTATCGCCCCGACTACCGCAATGCCTATGCCCGCCACGATACCGAGGCCGCCAACCGGCTGATGGACGAGATCGGCCTGATCAGGCGCGACAGCGAGGGCTTCCGCTTGTTGCCTGACGGCCGCCCCCTGACCGTGATCGTCGATACCTCGGGTCAGACATCCGAGGAATCGGACGTGCTGGAGCTGATCCGCGACGATTGGGCGAAGATCGGCGTTCGTCTGTTCACCAAACCCTCGGTGCGGGACGTCTTCCGCGATCGAATCTTTTCCGGACAAAGCGTCATGTCGGTCTGGACGGGGCTGGACAACGGCCTGCCGACGCCCGACAGCAGCCCGGCCGAACTCGCCCCCGACATGCAGCAGAGCTATGAATGGCCGAAATGGGGCCAGTATTGGGAAACCCGCGGCACGGCCGGCGAAGCCCCCGATATGCTCAAGGCCAAGGAACTGCTGGATCTGATGGCGCTATGGCGGGGTGCGGCCGACAGCTCGACCCGCCAGGCGATCTGGGATCGAATGCTGGATATATATACCGATCAGGTGTTCGCCATCGGCACCGTCGCCAATGCGCCATGGCCGATCGTCGTGTCAAGCCGACTGCACAATGTGCCCAAGGAAGCCGTCTGGAGTTTCGACCCCGGTGCCTTCTTCGGCATCTACCGCCCCGATCTCTTCTGGCTCGACCCATAGGCCGGCGACATGTTCCGTTACATCGTTCATCGCCTGGGAATCATGATCCCCACATTGCTGGCGATCAGCTTTCTGGTCTTCGTCATCATCCAGGCGCCGCCGGGCGACTATCTGTCGAGCTACATGGCGGAACTGCAGAGCCAGGGTTCGGCTGTGGATCCTTCGAAGATCGCCGCCATCCGGGCGCAATACGGTCTCGACCAGCCGTTCCTGATGCAATACGCGACCTGGGTCGCAGGCTTGCTCCATGGCGATCTGGGCTACAGCTTCGCCTATGATCTTCCGGTGGCGCAGATCGTCGGCGACAAGCTGCTGCTGACCATGGTGCTGTCGATCTCCACCATCCTCTTCATCTGGATCGTCAGCTTCCCCATCGCCATCTATTCCGCGACCCATCAATACAGCCTGGGCGATTATTTCGTCAGCTTTCTGGGTTTCCTCGGCCTCGCCACGCCCAGTTTCCTGTTCGCTTTGGTGCTGCTGTATTTCGCCCATATGTGGTTCGGCATCTCCATCGGCGGACTGATGGATCCCGTATATCTCGATCAGCCGTGGAGCTGGATGAAAGTCCGGTCGCTCTTCGCCCATCTCTGGATCCCGGTTGTCGTCATCGGCACTTCGGGCACCGCCGGCATGATCCGGCGGCTGCGTGCCAATCTGCTCGACGAACTTCAGAAGCAATATGTGACCACCGCCCGGGCCAAGGGCCTGGCGCCGGGACGGGTTCTGCTGAAATATCCCCTGCGCATGTCGCTGAATCCCTTCATCGCCGACATCGGCTCGATGTTGCCGGAAGTGGTTTCGGGCGCCGTGGTGGTCTCCGTCGTCATGTCGCTGCCGACCACGGGTCCCATGCTGCTGGATGCGCTGCGCAGCCAGGACATGTATCTGGCGGGATCCTTCCTGATGTTCCTGGCGCTGCTGACGGTCGTCGGCATCTTCATTTCCGACCTGCTGCTGGCGCTGCTCGATCCCCGCATCCGGCTGGGCGAAGGGGCGACGAAATGAGCGGCCGCATCGATCCGCCGATGGGCCTGGAGGCCGCCGCGCAAGGTAGGATCAGCCACCTCGTCTCGACCGCGCCGTTCGACCCCATGTCCGTGGAGCGGCTGACCCCGGAACAGGAGCGTTTCTATCTCGCCTCGCAATGGCGGATGATGTGGTGGCGCTTCCGCCGCCATCGTCTGGCGGTTGTGGCGGGCGCCGTCCTTCTGCTGCTCTATTCGACGATTCTGGCCAGCGAGTTCCTGGCCCCCTACTACCTGCACAGCCGCAATGTGGACTTCATCTTCGCCCCGCCCCAGCGGCTTCATCTTTTCCACGCTGGCCGCTTCGTCGGTCCCTTCGTCTACGGCTTCGACTATCACCTCAATCTCGACAATCTGAAGCGCGAATACACGCCCGACCCAAGCAAAATCCAGCCGTTGCGCTTTTTCTGCCATGGCGACAAATATCGATTCTGGGGCACCGTCGCGGGCGACCTGCATCTGATCTGCCCGGCGGAAGGCGGAACCCTGTTCCTGCTGGGCACCGACCGCCTCGGCCGCGACATGTTGAGCCGCATTTTCTACGGCGCCCGCATCTCGCTCACCATCGGGCTGATCGGCGTGGCCGTCACCTTCCTGCTCGGCATCACCATCGGCGGGCTCGCCGGTTACTATGGCGGCTGGGCCGACAGTTTCGCCCAGCGGATCATCGAGATCGTGCGCTCGATCCCCCATGTGCCGCTGTGGCTGGCGCTTTCGGCCATCCTGCCGGTCGACTGGAGTCCGCTGCTGATCTATTTCGGCATCACCGTCATCCTCGGCCTGATCGATTGGACCGGCCTTGCCCGCGCCGTGCGCTCGAAACTGCTGTCGCTGCGCGAGGAGGATTTCTGCGTTGCCGCCCAACTCATGGGTGCGAGCCCCCGGCGCATCGTCTTCCGCCATCTGTTGCCGAGCTTCGCCAGCCATCTGATCGCGTCGGTCACGATCGCCATACCGTCGATGATTCTGGGCGAGACGGCGCTGAGCTATCTGGGGCTGGGCCTGCGCCCGCCCATCACCAGCTGGGGCATTCTGTTGAACGAGGCGCAGAACATCAATGTCGTGGCCCTATATCCGTGGTTGATGCTGCCGGTCGTTCCCGTGGTCGTGGTCGTCCTCGCCTTCAACTTCCTGGGCGATGGGCTGCGCGATGCCGCCGACCCCTATAAATAGCCGGTGACCGGTACCGTCGACCCGCGACCCGGCGCCCGGGGGGTTCGATGCGCCGGCCCTGACGTCATCGGGAACCGGAGAGAAAAGGGAACCGAAGCCGATGGCAATCACCGGGCCATTGCAGCTCCATCTGGGGGGAACGGAGGCGCGCGAGGGATGGAAGATCGTCGCCGCACTGCCCGGCCCGGACGTGGATTTGGTGTGCGATCCGCGCAGCCTGGTCGAGTTCGCCGACGACAGCGTCGATGCGATCTATGCCGCAAGGCGGGTGCCCTCCTTCGGCCTGTTCGACGACATGAGCAGCGCCAAGCGCTTCGGGCGCGTCATCAGCTTGAATAT
>JBGPNG010000119.1:0-5744 GCA_041487395.1 Dongiaceae bacterium | reverse complement strand
TGGTGCTCGACACGCACAGCCCGATCGAGGTCGTCCTGGGCTTCATGATCGGAATTGGCGCGGTGGCCCTCTTCCACCGAGCCTTGGTCGCGAGGCCTCCAGTGGCATTGCAAGCTCGCTGGCTGGCAATCGCGGCACTGGTCCTCGTCGCGGTCATGCACGGCACCCGCTGGCCGATCGAGGACGTGGTGCGCAACCTGACCGCCCTCATTCGCAGCACTTTGCCGCAATGCGCCTGACATTTTGTCTGCCGGCGGGCCCCTCATGGCGGCAGGTATTTCAACCTGCCCTGCCCGGTTTTCATGGGTCGGTTCTAAGGCGCGGGCTGACGAGGCGTTCTGGAAATGAAACCGGCAAGAAACTC
Organism: Dongiaceae bacterium; assembly: GCA_041487395.1. Classification (GTDB taxonomy): domain Bacteria; phylum Pseudomonadota; class Alphaproteobacteria; order Dongiales; family Dongiaceae; genus DASXQK01. Next base: position 5,380 of record JBGPNG010000119.1, on the reverse strand, counting down.
CCGATAGTCGCGCCACAAATCGGGAAATACCCAGGCACCGTGGCGATAGGGGTAGTTCACGCCGATTGCGGTTCGCTGGCTGCTGCCGCCGCGCCAAGTCCCAAAAAGACGATCCCAAAGGGGAAAGAAGCTGTAGTGACTGGTCGGCCACGTCGTGTCGAGGATGTGATGCAAGCGGTGGTGGACCGGCGATTGCACCAGAAAGCGGCCGATCCAGCCGAAATCCGAATCGATCCGCGAGTGAGCGAGAAGGTGCTCTGCGCCCATGACGAGATAGAGCCAGAGGGCCGCCTCCAAGGGCGCATCGATGAGGCCGAGCGGCAGCGTGGTGGCGATGACGACGGAAAAGTTGCCGGGGTGCCCGCGGTCTGAAGTCAGAATATAGAACTCTTCGGCCGAATGGTGATAGCGATGGATCGGCCAGAAATATCGCGTGTGGTCGAGCCGATGGTTCCAGTAGTCGAAAAATGTATATAGCAGGAAATAGCCGGCATAGGACAGAGGCGCCGGCAGCCCGCGCAGCGTCAACTCGAAACCTGTCGCCTGGTAAATTTGATCATGCACCCAGACGCCCGAGAGCAGCGCTGCCCCGAACGTGAGCAGCACCTTGCAAATGTTCATGACATGGGCCTGCCAGAGCAAGAAGACGACCAGATCGGAACGACAGGAAGCCGAGCGGTTGAACAGCAAATCGCGCAGCGAACTGGTCGGCCAGCCGACGACGGCAAGCTCGACGGCGAACACCGCCGGTACCAGCACAACAGTGAATGCGCCACCAGCGACGATATGATGGTGGAGTCTGTCTACGGAGAAAAGATGGCCAAAAAGCGTGAACGAAATCCGATCCGGAATCAGTTGATGAATGAGGCCACCGACCAAGATGATACAGGCGAAGTAGTAGCCGAACGCGATCAAAGCGCGCCGCGAGGACGCGTCAGCACCGCCCGCCCCAACATCGACATGCATCCGCCCCGATACAGGCAGCGGGCTCGAACGGTTCTCCGCGCTCACGAACAACCCCCTCGGGTCCCGAGCGGGGCTTCCCCAACGGTCTATCAAGGACCGGGAAGCCCGCCATGGACGGCTGCATTCTGTGGCAAGAATTATTTCCCTACGGTTAACCCTGGAGTCTTGCCTTAACGACCGCCAAACATGTGTAAGTGTCGGAAGCTTCGCGTCTGCCTAGCCGGCCGCCGCGGCATCCATGAACCACCGCAGCTCGCCGACGGGACCTATGCGCGCCACCGGAAATGCTGCTTCTCCACCTCGCACGCGACTGACGATCGCTGCCTTGTCCGCACGGGAAACGAGAAAGGCGACCGTCCGGCTGCTGTTCAAAGCCGGAAAGGTCAAGGTGATGCATGGATCGGGCTTGGCGCCAATGACGGGCACGGCCCAGGCTTCCCGATCCTCAAGAATGGTGTTGATCGCTTGATGAGCAATTCTGCGGCAGGAAAGCTAGGGCGCGGTCGAGAATCACGTCGAGGATCGCGAGGTCAAGCAGCTCTTTGTAAACTATGCGCTTCACACGAAACGCGCATGGGGCATCCTCGCCTAGGCAACGGACTTTGCCCCGCTGGCCCCGTCATGGCCGACGAATACGCCCTTCAACTCCTCCCGGAGGGCCCGGCCGGCCGCCAAATCCCAGCAATTGATGATCGCCAGGCGAAAGCCGCCTGGCGGCATTGCGTGATGGGCCGGTGCGATATCGTCTTCGAAGGTGATTTGTATTGACGATATGTCGGGCCGTTCCAGCAGGCGTTTGACCGCCGAACGATCGACGGACCAATGGATCTCATGCGCGCCGAACAGCACGACGCTGTAGCCTTCGCGCGGGGGCGCGGAGAATTGCCAGACGCCTTCGTCATACAAGCGAACCACGGCGGCGAGCCAGCCGGGACCGTTCAGATCCAGCCATTGCTCCGCCATGCGCAAATGACACTCGAGAATACGGCCACCGATCGTCTCGAGATTCACGATCCCGGTGAATCCCGTCAGATGATTGCCCACCCAGGCGCCCAGATAGCCCTCGAGCACCGGGTCGGCGGCAGCGCGAACGGTCCAATAGTCGAACGTGCCCTGCAATTGGCCGGGCTCGCCTTCCGTATGGCGCCACCAACGCGGCACGCCCCGTTCCAGCGCCACGTCGGTCGACACATGTCGGCCCGTGAAAAGCGGCATCCACAAATATCCCGGCTGTATCGACGCCAGATATTCCGCTTCGTCGTGAACGACATGCCCACCGGTTCCCATGCCCCGCATGTTGTAAATGGGCTTGGAGAATACGGGGTATCGGGGCGGCAGCGTCCCGTGCGGGCCATGCTGCAGGCCCTGGGTCTCGCAAATCAGCAGCTTGTTGTAGACCCAGCGATGATGCGGATAGAGCTGCCAGGCCGCTGCATCGTCGATCGGAATGACGACGTTTTCGGGAACCGGCTGGTTCTCGAAATACTGCTCGCGCCAAGAATCGACCCCGGGGAAGGATTTGAACCGGCCTGCCAGCATCGCCGCACCCATGAGCACCCGCGCCGCCGTCTATCCCATTGAACCACACCGCCGGGCTATGGTTCCAGAGCCGAAGAAGGGGCAGGCATGACCGCGCTTTGACAGTTCCAAACGGTCCATTTCATCCTCAAAAGCCCGGCTACAACTAAGGGAGCGATCAGGGCGAGCCACGCCCAGCCGCCGACATGGTCGATCGCTGCATTGCCGAATACGAGGGCGATGCCCAGGACGACGGGCAGATAGACCGCCGTGATGGCAACGCTCGTCAAGGCAAAGCGCGGAAACGGCAGAGCAAACCAGCCGCAGGCGATATATGCGGGAAACATCAGCCCCGGCACAAGGCGGGACACCAACACAACCCTTGTCATATTGCCACGCAACCAATGGGCCAGCCGCTTCACCCGCGGGCCGATCAGCAGTCGCCGCGCAGGACTGCTGCGACGGGCCGCCACGCCAAGGCCGTAAAGCAGAAAATCCCGCCCGATCATGCCGGCGCCGAGGCTGGCAGCAGCGAGCCCCAGCACCAGCCGGCGCTCGGCAACCAGCAGGGCGGCCGCGACAATCGCCATGTCCTCGTGAAGAAATGGCACAAGGAATAGCGCGACGCTTTCCACGGCGGGACTCGTCGCCGATTGAATCAGGTCAAAGATGTGATCCAGAAGAATTTCTCGCGACGGGCGGGCTCGGGGCTACGATAGCCCGCGGGCCCTGATGCCAAACCGCACGATGGCCATCAGCGCTCTCGAGAACAGTTCCATATCCATGGGCATGTGGCGGCGGCGAACATCGAGCAACAGCACGATACGGACCTCCTCGCTGCGGTTCCACACTTCATGGGGATAAGTGTCGTCCCAAAGCAGGCATTCGCCGTCCCCCAGACGATATTCCGAATCCGCGATCTTGAGCGCGGCCGCCGGCAGCCCGTCGGCTGCCTTCGGCATCGCCAGCGGAAGATAGAAGCGAAGTATCCCCCTGAAGGGCCCTCGATGCGAAGGGATGTGCTTGTTCGGCGCCAGGAAGGAAATGGACGCGGACAGCACGTCGGGCGAGGCGGTGACGACCGATGACAGGATGGGGCAACTCGCCATGTTTTTGGGATTGGCAATGCCATAGGCCTTCAGGATGAAAAGGCGCCAATCCCGTCCGTCGTTGGCCGAGATGGCAGCTTGCTCGCGCATGATCTCATGGAACCGAGGCACATCTTGAAGGCGACGGACGATCGCCAGCGCTTCATCGCGAATCTCGGGCCAGGCGCCAACGAATTTCTTCCAATCCGGGAAATTCGATTCAACATCCAGGACGGGGGGAGCCTCGATTCGCCAATCGTAAATTTCTCTGATGAACGTGGCTGTGCGGTCGTATATGGCGGCCATGCATCCCCTAGCCGTGCGTTCGAAGCGGCCCCGAACCCCTTGCGTTGCAGGCTCATATCAAGCGGCCAGCGACCTAACTACATAAAATCCTGTCAACTTACCATCTGTCTCCATCAATTCAATTCGGGTAATTCGGCGCCATTGGAGATTGCCCGGCGGCAGGGTTGCCCTGGCGCAGGAATTGCTGCCGAAATAAGGCGATCTGGAAACTTTCTCTCCATATCCGGATCCGGGTTGAATTGCCAAGCGCAGCAGGCCTATCGCAAAGGAGCAACCCGATGGCAACAGCGCAACAGAAGGCAAAAGTCGCCAGGGTCATGGGCGAAAAGAAGCGCGGGACGCTGCAGAGCAGCTGCGGCAGGAAGGTGACCAGCCGCAAGCAAGCGATCGCAATCGCCTTGTCGGACTCCGGCCTATCCAGAAACCAAAAGAAGGCTATTCGGCTGCGGCTCAATCATCGACCTTATATAAAGGCGAGATGACCACCGCGCGCACTCGCCTCGCAATCCGACTTTTGCTCTTCGCATTCGCGCTATTGACCGCCTATTGGGTGTTTGGCGGCTTCATCGAGGCGTTGAACGGCAGCAAGGACAATGAATGGGGCCCTGCGCGCGCACTGCTGCGCGGAATGGATCCCTATCGGCTCTACCTCGACTGCCTTCCTTGCGCCAATCCGCCCTACATGCCCTCGGTCGCCCCGAGCTATCCCGTTTCCGGCCTGCTGATGCTTTGGCCTTTGGCTATTTTGCCCTGGCCGGTGGCGAAGGTTGTCTGGGCCGGGCTGAATCTTTGTTTTGGCTTGGGCCTCAGCCTTGCTCTCTGGCGGCGGTTTGCTCCGGAAATCGGCTGGGGCGGGTTTGCGCTCGCGACCCTCGTATTGTTCTCCGGCACGCCCTTTCTCAACAATCTTGGCAACGGCCAACATGCCGTCTTTACCCTGGTCTTTTTCGCGGGCGCGCTGTGGGCCGAACATAAGGGCAAGACGACACTGGCTTCCGTTTTGCTGGCAGTCTCATGGTTCAAATACACGATCAGCCTGCCGTTGAGCCTGTTCTTCCTTGTTCGCGGCAGATGGCGGCCCGTGCTCGCCGCAGCGGCCATCCATGTCGTCCTGACCATTTTCTCGGCCGCTTGGACGGGGGCAAATCCGCTCGATCTGTTGTTGGGCCCGCTGCGGGTGGCCCATGTCGCCACGACGGCCGGTGATCTGAACCTGCTCGCCATCGCACGGCAGCTGGGGATCGAATCGAAATTGGTGCCGCTGATCGCGGCCGGCGCCTTGACCATTGCCGTAGCGATTGCGGCGCTGCGGAGCCGCCGGGATAGCGATCTGCCGCTTCTCAGTCTACTGGCGCTGTTCGACTATGCAGTCGTCTATCACTTGGGTTACGACCTGGTGGTGCTGGCGATCCCGCTCTTCTACGTCTTGAAGCGGAGCCGATCCTGGGACGAGAGTGACGGTCTTGAGCGAATTTGGACGATCATGCTCGCCAGCCTGCTGG
>JBGPNG010000118.1:0-5756 GCA_041487395.1 Dongiaceae bacterium | reverse complement strand
TGACCGCGCTGGGCTTGGTTCTGGTGATCGAAGGATTGGTACTCGCCGCCACGCCGCAGGGGGCAAAGCGAGCCTGGGCCATGTTGCTGACCCGATCGCCCGCACTTCTGCGCGGCCTTGGGCTCGGCGCCATGTTAGCCGGCCTTGTCCTGGTGTGGCTGGTTCGCGGCTGATCGATCACGAAAAACTTAACCCGCCATCAGCCGAAATGGCCTATCTTCCCGGCGGTTTGGAGGCTGCCGGCTTGACCCAATTCGCCGATTTGATCGGACGCGCTCTGGCGCTATATCCTGATAGAATTGCAACACTGGATGGTGCCGCCGAAGGTGGGCCCATCCTGCAAGGAGCCTGGACGTGATGCATCGCCCGTTTGCCCGCTTCGCCGCGGCCCCCGTCATCGCAGGCCTGCTGATGCTGGCGCCATCCGCCGCCTTTGCGCGCGGTGCCCCCGACAGCTTCGCCGACATGGCCGAGAAGCTGCTGCCGGCGGTGGTGAATATCGCCACGACGCAAAAGGTCAGCGATGCCAGCCGCAGCGATCCCAATCTTGAGGAGCTGTTCAAAAAATTCTTCGATCGCCAGAACCGGGGCGACAACGGCGGGAGCGGAAATGGCGACAACGGGGACAACAGCGACAATGGGGGTAGTGGCGGCGGCGACAACGCGCCCCATGAGGTGACCTCGCTCGGCTCCGGTTTCATCATCGATCCGACGGGCTATATCGTCACCAACAACCATGTCATCGACGGGGCGGAAGAAATCACTGTCCGGCTGCAGAACAACACCGAATACAAGGCCAAGCTGATCGGCCACGATCCGAAGACCGATCTGGCGCTGCTCAAAGTCGATGCGCCGGCCCCGTTGCCTGCCGTCGACTGGGGCGATTCCGACAAGGCCAGGATCGGCGACTGGGTGCTGGCCATCGGCAACCCACTCGGCCTCGGCGGCACGGTCACGGCCGGCATCGTTTCCGCCCGCCAGCGCGACATCAACGCCGGCCCTTATGACGACTTCATCCAGACCGACGCCGCCATCAATCGCGGCAATTCGGGCGGGCCGATGTTCGACATGGACGGCAAGGTCATCGGCATCAACACCGCCATCTTCTCGCCCTCGGGCGGCAGCATCGGCATCGGCTTTGCCTTGCCGTCCTCGCTGGCCAAAGGCATCATCGCCCAGTTGCGTCAATTCGGCCATCCGCGGCGCGGCTGGCTCGGCGTGCGAATCCAGAGCGTGACGCCTGAATTGGCCGAAGGCCTCAAGATGCCGAAGCCGATGGGGGCACTCATTGCCGCCGTCACCGACGGCGGCCCGGCCGACAAAGCCGGCATCAAGCAAGGCGACGTGGTAATCCGCTTCAATAACCAGGACATCGGCGAGATGCGCCATCTGCCGCTCATAGTTGCCGAGACGCCCTTCGATACATCGGTGCCGGTGACGGTGCTGCGCCAGGGCAAGGAGATGAATTTCCAGGTCAAGCTGGGCGAACTCGACGAAGCAGCCGAGACCAGACAGGCCGGTGCCACGGACAAGCCGGCCACGCCGCCCAAGCAGCCGGACAAGGCAAAGGCCGTGCTCGGCTTATCGCTGGCGGAAATGAGCGAGCCATTGCGTCAAAAATTCAGCATTGCCGACGAGGCCTCGGGTGTGGTCGTGCTCGATGTCGATGCAAAGAGCAATGCCGCGATCAAAGGATTGAAGCCAGGCGACGTGATCGTCGAAGTCGATCAATCCTCCGTGGCCACGCCGGCCGACGTGGAAAAGCGGGTCGCCGCCGCCAAGGCCAATGGTTTCAAGGTCGTCACCCTGCTGGTCTATCGCCAGGGCGATTTCCAATGGGTGGCGGTGCGCACCGACCAGGGTTGAAGGGCGACCGGCCCTTCGTCGTTATTGCAGGCCCGACGGCGAGCGGCAAATCGGCTCTCGCGCTTGCGATCGCCCGGGAATTCGACGGCATCGTCGTCAATGCCGACAGCATGCAGGTCTATCGCGAACTGTCGATCTTGACGTCGCGTCCCGGACCATCCGAACTAGCTGCGGCACCGCACCGGCTTTACGGCGTGCTGGCGGCAGCGGAGCGTTGTTCTGCCGGGCGCTGGCGGCAGATGGCGCTGGCGGCGATCGCGGAAGCCCCGGACCGTCTGGCCATCGTGACCGGCGGTACGGGGCTCTACCTGCGCGCGCTGATGCAGGGCCTGGCACCGATTCCCGATATTCCCGAGGCGATTGCACGCGAAGGCGCGGCTAGGATTGCCGATCTCGGGCCTGAGGGCCTGCATGCCGAACTCTGTCGTGTCGACCCGGTCATGGCGGTGCGCCTTGAACCAGGCGACAGCCAGCGCATCCTTCGCGCCTGGTGCGTTCATCGCGCAACCGGCCGGTCGCTCGCGGATTGGCAGGCGGATACTCCCGATCCCGCCATCGCTCCCGGCCTCGCCATTGCGCTTACGCCCCCGCGCGAGGCGCTCTATGGCGCGGCGAACACGCGCTTTGTGCGAATGGTGGAAGCCGGCGCGCTGGATGAGGTGCGCGGTTTGTTGGCGCTTCGCCTCGACCCCTCGCTGCCTGTCATGAAGGCGGTGGGTGTCGGGCAATTGGCGCGCGTTCTCGCCTCGGAAGCATCCCTCGACGAGGCGATTGCTGCAGCGCAACAGGAAACCCGGCACTATGCAAAGCGGCAAATGACCTGGATTCGCCACCAGATGAAGACGGCACATATTCTCCCCGAGCAATTTTCGGAAAGAATCTTGCCGGAAATCTTTAATATTATTCGCCATTTCCTGTTGACCATGTCGGTTTGAGCCACTAGGTTCCGACGGTTTCCGCGAAAAACCTAGGCTTACCGCGGCCTCTTGCAGTTGCGAAGGAGCGTGATCCATGTCGGGTCAGGAATTGACGGGTGCCGGAATTGTCTTGAAGGCGCTGGTCGACCAGGGCGTCGAAGTGATTTTCGGCTATCCTGGCGGCGCCGTTCTTCCGCTCTATGACGAGTTGTTCAAGCAGAACGCGTTGCGCCACATTCTCGTGCGCCATGAACAGGCGGCCGTCCATGCCGCCGAGGGCTATGCGCGGTCCACCGGCAAAGTGGGCGTCGTGCTGGTGACCTCGGGCCCCGGCGCCACCAATGCTGTGACCGGCCTGACCGATGCGCTCATGGATTCGGTTCCCGTGGTGTGCCTGACCGGACAGGTGCCGACCCATCTCATCGGCAACGACGCCTTTCAGGAGGCTGACACCACCGGCATCACCCGGCCCTGCACCAAGCATAATTATCTGGTGAAAAACGTCGCCGACGTGGGCCGCATCGTCCACGAAGCCTTTTACGTCGCGCGCAGCGGCCGGCCGGGCCCGGTCGTCGTGGATTTGCCGAAGGATATTCTTCAGGCCAAGCACAAATATACGGGCAGCGCCTCGGTCAAGCACAAGAGCTACAACCCGCAGCTCAAGGGCGAGACCAAGCTGATCGAGGAGGCAATCGAGCTGATGGCTAAGGCCAAGCGGCCGCTGTTCTATTGCGGCGGCGGCGTCGTCAATTCCGGCACGGCCGCCTCGCAGCTTCTGACCCAGTTCATCCATTTGACGGGCTTTCCCTGCACGCTGACGCTGATGGGCCTGGGTGCCTTTCCGGCTTCCGATCCGCAGTTCCTCGGCATGGTGGGCATGCATGGGTTCTATGAATCCAACATGGCGATGCACGACTGCGACGTCATGATCAACATCGGCGCGCGTTTCGACGATCGGGTGACCGGCAGGCTCGCCGCCTTCGCCCCCAATTCGAAGAAGATCCACGTCGACATCGACCGTTCCTCGATCAACAAGAACGTGCGCGTGGATGTCCCCATCGTGGGCGATTGCGGGCGCGTGCTCGAAGACATGATCAAGATCTGGAAGGCCAAACAGGTCCAGCCCGACGCCAAGGCACTCAAGGCCTGGTGGGCCCAGATCGAGCAATGGCGGGCCCGCAAATGCCTGACCTATCGCAAGTCGGATACGCTAATCAAACCGCAATTCGCGCTGGAACAGCTCTACGCGGCGATCAAGGACAAGGACTTCTACATCACCACCGAAGTGGGCCAGCATCAGATGTGGGCGGCCCAGTTCTTGAAGTTCGAAAAGCCCTATCATTGGCTGACCTCGGGCGGGCTGGGCACGATGGGCTATGGCCTGCCGGCCGCCAGCGGCGTGCAGATCGCCCATCCCGATGCCCTTGTCATCGATGTCGCCGGCGAGGCCTCCATCCTGATGAACATCCAGGAAATGTCCACGGTGGTGCAGCATCGCCTGCCGGTGAAGATCTTCATCCTGAACAACCAATATATGGGCATGGTTCGCCAGTGGCAGGAGTTGCTGCATGGCGGGCGATATGCCGAGAGCTATACGGATTCGCTGCCCGACTTCGTGAAACTGGCGGAGGCCTTCGGCGCCGTCGGCCTGCGCGCCGAAAAGCCGGGCGATGTCGATGGCGTGATCAAGGAGATGATCACGGTCAAGCGGCCGGTGATCGTCGACGTCGTCGTCGACCAGAAGGAAAACTGCTTTCCCATGATCCCGTCAGGCGCGGCCCATAACGAGATGCTGTTGGGGCCCGACGACGTGGCGAAGCCGGTTTCCGAGGAAGGCATGGTCCTGGTCTGATGAGTAAGATCGAGACCATCGGCCGCCACACCATATCTGTCTTGGTGGACAACGAATTCGGCGTCCTGGCCCGGGTCATCGGCCTGTTCTCCGGCCGCGGCTACAATATCGAGAGCCTGACCGTGGCCGAGATCGATCCGGCGGAAAAGCTGTCGCGTATCACCGTCGTCACCTCCGGCACGCCGATGATCATCGAGCAGATCAAGAACCAGCTCGACCGCCTGGTGCCCATCCACAAGGTGCGCGATCTCACTATCGACGGGCCCAGCCTTGAGCGCGAACTCGCCCTGGTCAAGGTGCGCGGCACCGGCGAGAAGCGCGTGGAGAGCTTGCGCATCGCCGACATCTTCCGCGCCCGCGTGGTCGACGCGACCATCGAGAGTTTCGTCTTTGAGATGACGGGCTCGACCGATAAGCTGAACGCCTTCATCAATCTCATGCGTCCGCTGGGTCTCGTCGACGTGGCGCGCACGGGCGTTGCCGCCATTGCGCGCGGACCCGAGCCGCTTTAAAAGCGCCCCGACACCTTCGCCTCTCGCCGAAAGGAAGCCGCCATGCGCGTTTACTACGACCGCGATGCCGATGTGAACCTGATCAAGGGCAGGAAGATTGCCGTGGTCGGCTACGGCAGCCAGGGCCATGCCCATGCGCTCAACCTGAAGGATAGCGGCATCAAGGAGGTGCGGGTGGCGCTGCGCGAGGGCTCGGCCACCGTCAAGAAGGCCGAGGCCGCCGGCTTGACCGTGGTATCGGCCAAGGAAGCAGCGAAATGGGCCGATGTCATCATGGTGCTGACCCCCGACGAGTTGCAGGCCAGGCTCTATGTCGACGATCTAGCTCCCCATATGAAAAAGGGTGCGGCACTCGCCTTCGCCCATGGACTTGCCATTCACTTCAAGCTCATCGAACCGCGCGCCGATCTCGACGTCTTCATGGTTGCGCCGAAGGGGCCGGGGCATACCGTGCGCTCCGAATATCTGCGGGGCGGCGGCGTGCCGTGCCTGGTGGCGGTGGCGCAGAACGCCAGCGGCAACGCGCTGGAAATCGGTATCAGCTATGCCAGCGCCATCGGCGGCGGCCGCTCCGGCATCATCGAGACCAATTTCCGCGAGGAATGCGAG
>JBGPNG010000117.1:0-5789 GCA_041487395.1 Dongiaceae bacterium | reverse complement strand
GGAGAAGCTGGCACCCAGCGCTTTCTCCATGTCCTTTTGACGGAAGACGCTGGGCCCCGCGCCGGTGACGGCGACGCGTACGCCGCCTGCCGTCTTGGCCACCATCACCCCTACCATGGCGTAGCGCGACGCCGGGTTGGGAAACTTGGCGTAGCCGGCCTTCTCGGGCATCGGGAAGCTGACGGCGGTGACGATTTCATCGCCTGCCAGGGCCGTCTCGAACATTCCCTTGAAGAAGTCATCGGCCTTGATCTTGCGCTTGTTCGTCATGATCGTGGCATCGAGGCCCAAAATCGCCGCCGGATAGTCCGCCGCCGGATCGTTGTTCGAGATCGAGCCGCCGATGGTGCCGCGATTGCGCACCTGCGGATCGCCGATGCTCTCGGCGAGAGCCGCCAGGGCGGGAATCGCCTTTTTCACGTCAGGTGAATGGGCGACCTCGGCATGGGTGGTCATGGCGCCAATTGTGATGGCGTTGCCCTCGACCTTGATGCCCTTGAGTTCGGCGATACCGGCAAGATCGACCAGATCGGAGGGGCTGGCCAGGCGCTGCTTCATCGTCGGGACCAAGGTCATGCCGCCGGCGATGATCTTGGCATCGCTGGCCCCGCCAAGTGCTTTGGACGCGTCCGCCAGGCTTGTCGGACGGTGATATGCGAAATCATGCATGTGGTGGTTCCTCCCTTACTCGGCGGCCTTGGCCGGCTTGGCTGCCTGGATCGCCTGCCACACCCGATGGGGCGAGGCAGGCATGGTGATATCGCTGACACCAAGCGGCAACAGGGCGTCTAGCACGGCATTGATGACCGCCGGCGGCGAGCCGATGGCACCTACTTCACCCACGCCCTTGGAGCCCAGCGGATTATGCGTGCACATGGTGTTGTGGGTGGACACGGTGAACGAACAGAGGTCGTCGGCTCGCGGCATGCAGTAATCCATGTAGGAACCCGAGAGCAGCTGCCCGCTCGCGTTGTCGTAGACCGCGCGTTCGAACAATGCCTGACCGATGCCTTGGGCAAGTCCGCCATGGACCTGACCCTCGACGATCATCGGATTGATGACCCGGCCGACGTCATCGCAGGCTGTAAAGTTGATCAGTTTGGTAACGCCCGTTTCCGGATCGATCTCCACCTCGCAGATGTGACAACCGCCCGGATAGGTGAAATTCAGCGGGTCGTAGAACGAGGTTTCTTCCAAGCCGGGCTCGAGTTCGGTGATCGGGTAATTGTGCGGCACATAGGCGGTCAAGGCGACCTGACCGAAGGGCAGGGTCTTGTCCGTGCCGGCAACCTTGAACACGCCGTCCTTGAACTCGATGTCGGCGACCGAAGCCTCCATCAGATGGGCTGCGATGCGTTTGGCCTTGGTGACGATCTTGTCGAGAGCCTTGACCAGCGCCGATCCGCCGACTGCCAGCGAGCGGGAACCGTAGGTACCCATGCCGAAGGGGATCTTGTTGGTGTCGCCATGGACGACCTCGATATTCTCCATCGTGATACCGAGGGTGGAGGAGACGATCTGGGCAAAGGTCGTCTCGTGACCCTGACCATGGCTGTGGGTGCCGGTAAAAACCGTCACCGAACCCGTCGGGTGAACGCGCACATTTGCCGTCTCATAGAGGCCGGCGCGGGCACCCAGAGAGCCGACCACGGCCGAAGGGGCGATGCCGCAGGCTTCCAAATATGTCGAGATGCCGATGCCCCGCAGCATGCCGCGGCCCTTGGCCTCGGCGCGCCTTTTTTCGAAACCGGCCCAATCGCTGTTCTTCAGCGCGATGTCGAGTGTGCTGTGGTAGTCGCCGCTGTCGTATTGGAGAGCGACCGGCGTCTGATAGGGGAAGCCATCGCGCGGGATGAAGTTTTTCCGGCGCAGTTCGGCGCGATCCATCTTCATCTCGCGGGCAGCCTTTTCCACCAGGCGTTCCAGAAGATACGTTGCCTCTGGCCGGCCGGCGCCGCGATAGGCGTCGACGGGAACGGTATTGGTGAAGACCGCACGCACCTCGACGTAGATCGCCGGAGTCGCATAAACGCCCGCCAGCAGCGTGCCATACAGATATGTCGGCACGCAGGGCGCAAAAGTGGAGAGGTAGGCACCCATGTTGGCGACAGTGCTGACGCGCAGACCCAGGAACTTGCCATCCTTGTCCATGGCCAGTTCGGCGTGGCTCACATGGTCGCGGCCTTGCGCATCCGAGGTGAACGATTCGCTGCGATCGGCGGTCCATTTGATCGGCCGGCCGACCTTGCCGGCGGCCCAGGTCAGGATCGCTTCCTCGGCATAGTGGAAGATCTTGGAGCCGAAGCCGCCGCCGACATCCGGCGCCACCACGCGCAGTTTGCTTTCCGGGATTTGCAGAACGAAGGCGCCCATCAGCAGCCGGATCACATGGGGGTTCTGGCTGGTTGTAAACAGCGTATAGTTGCCCGTCGCCCGGTCGTATTCGGCGATGGCAGCGCGCGGCTCCATGGCATTGGCGATCAAACGCTGATTCACCAGGTCGAGTTTGGTGACGTGGGCGGCCTTGGCGAAGGCGGCATCGGTCGCGGCCTTGTCGCCCAAATGCCAGTCGTAGCAGGTGTTGTCCTTCGCCTGCGGCCACACCTGGGGCGCGCCGGGTTTGGCGGCGCTCGCGGTATCGACGATCGGTTTCATCTCCTCATAGACGACCTCGATCAACTCCGCGGCGTCGCGGGCCTGCGCCTTTGTCTCCGCAATCACGAGAGCGACCTGGTCGCCCACGTGGCGGACCATGTCGGCGACCAGCGGGGGATGCGGCGGCTCGATCATGGGCGAGCCGTCCTTGCTGTGGATCTGCCAGCCGCAGGGAATGCCGCCCTTGCCGTCGGCGGCGTAGTCGGCGCCGGTCAGCACGATCACCACGCCAGGCGCCCTCTTGGCTTTGCTCGTGTCGATCTTCTTGATCTTCGCGAAGGCATACGGCGAGCGCAGGATATAGGCATAGGTCTGGCCGTGGCGGTTGATATCGTCGGTATAGCTGCCGCGGCCGGTCAGGAACCGGAAATCTTCTTTGCGCCGAACGGGGGCGCCAATGCCTGTGTCAGCCATGGTCCTACCTCCTCATCGCTCGGGCGCCTGCTTGCACCGCCTTGACGATATTGTGATACCCGGTGCAGCGGCAGATGTTGCCTTCAAGCCATTCACGCACGTCCTGCTCGGACGGGTCGCTGTTGCGGCTCGCCAGATCGACCGCGCTCATCACCATGCCCGGGGTGCAATAGCCGCACTGCAGGCCGTGGTGCTCCTTGAACGCCGCCTGCATGGGGTGCAGGTCGCCGTTCCTGGCCAAGCCCTCGATCGTCGTGACCTTGGCGCCGTTCGCTTGGACGGCGAGCAGCGTGCAGGATTTGACCGATTTGCCATCGACATGCACCACGCAGGCCCCGCATTGGCTGGTGTCGCAGCCGATATGGGTTCCCGTCAGTTCCAGTTGATCGCGCAAAAATTGGACAAGCAGCGTGCGGCCCTCGACATTGCCGGTGGCTGCCTTGCCGTTCACTGTCATGGAAACGGTGGGCATTTCATACTCCCTGTTGAGGAAGGCCGGCCGCCTCGAGCCGAGCCCGGTTTTTTAATCTTGAACCTTAGAGGCTATCGCTCGGCGCCACGCGTTTCAACCGCGATTGCGCCCGGGCGCCGGCCGGGGCTGCGGCTATCGCCGGCCATAATAGAACAACAGCGCCAGGGCGAGCAGAATGAGCGCGCTCACCCAAACCCATGGTTTCAGGCCTTTGGACAGCAGGGCCTCAATTCTCTCGGCTGGCATGGCCGTTGCCGCCATCGGCGGGCCGGCTGGTTCGGTGGCTTCGGCCTCGGCCGCGGGCTGGGCGGGGCCGCCCACGATCTCGGCGAATTTTCCGAAGAAATCGTTGGCCATCTTGCGTGCCGTGCCGTCGATCAGCCGGGCGCCGATCTGCGCCAGCTTGCCGCCGATGGCGGCGTTGACGGTGTATTTCAACAATGTGCCATCGCCATCGGGCTCAAGACGGACCTCCGCACCGCCCCGGGCAAAGCCGGCGGCCCCACCCTGACCCTCGCCCGCGATCTTGTAACCGTTG
This sequence comes from Dongiaceae bacterium, assembly GCA_041487395.1. Classification (GTDB taxonomy): domain Bacteria; phylum Pseudomonadota; class Alphaproteobacteria; order Dongiales; family Dongiaceae; genus DASXQK01. The sequence continues at coordinate 1,710 of JBGPNG010000117.1, read as the reverse complement.
GGGGGATCGAGATCGCTCAGCGTCACCTTGCCGGTAAAACTGGCCTTCACGGGGCCGACCCGAGCGGTCACCTTGGCAACGAATTCATTGTCCGCGGTCTTCTCCAACTTCTCGCAGCCGGCGATGGATCGTTTGAGGATGTCGGGGTCGTTCAACGCTTTCCACACGGCCTCTCGGGGCGCGGGGATGCGAAACTCGCCGGTCATATCCATGGCTCGATCCTTTCAAAACAGATACCGCAAATAGACATAGACCGTGGCGATGGCAATGCTGACCAGCATCATGGGGAATGCCAGCTTCAGAAAAGGCATGAAGCGGAAGGGTATCCCGTTGCGCTCAGCGATGCTGGCGACAGTCAGATTGGCACTAGCCCCGATCAGGGTGCCGTTGCCGCCCAGGCAAGCGCCAAGCGCAAGCGCCCACCACAATGGATGCAATGCGGTGGCACCGCCCAGGCTGGGACCCATGCTCTTGATCACCGGAATCATGGTGGCGACGAAGGGGATATTGTCGAACACGGCGGAGAGGAGGGCGGAAGCCCAGAGAACAAGGATGGTCGCGACCGTCCTGTCACTCCCGGTCGCCTTCACGATCGCGCTCGCGAGCCATTCCAGCACACCCGCATGCTCGACCCCAGCCACCACGACGAACAGCCCAACAAAGAAAAAGATCGTGATCCACTCGACCTCGCCGAAGATGGCATGGACGCGGTGCGACTGTTCCTCGCTTGGCCGGTGCCAATTGTCGAGCAGCAGCAGAATGGCGGCGCCGGCGAGCGCCACCGTGCCCGGCTGAAAGCCGAACCCGTCGCCGACGGCAAATCCGAGGATGGTGAGAAAAAGCACGATCAGGCTTTTTGTCAACAATGCCCGGTCGGTGATCGCATCGCTCGGCCGGAAGGCAAGCACGCGCGCACGTGCCGCCATGTCGACCGTCATCCGCCGGCCCCAGAGCAATTGGCCGATGCCGAGCTGGACCAGCAGTACGATCGCCACGACGGGCGTGAGGTGGATAAGGAACTCGTTGAATGAGAGACCGGTCGCCGAACCGATCAGGATATTGGGCGGATCGCCGATAAGGGTCGCCGTTCCGCCGATATTGGAGGCGATGACTTCGCTGAACAGGAAGGGGTAGGGGGCGAGCCGCAGTTCGCCGGCGATCACCAATGTCACTGGCGCGATCAACAAGACCGTAGTGACGTTGTTTAGCGCTGTTGAAACGAGAGCAGTGACCATTGTCAGCAGCGCCAGCAGCAAGCCGGGGTGACCGCGCGCGGTCCGGGCCGACCAGAACGCGAGATACTGGAACATGCCCGAAGGGCGGGCGATGGCGACCAGCAGCATCATGCCGATCAGCAGGGCCAGCGTATTGAAATCCTGGCCCGCGATGGCCTGGTCTTGATCGACGATGCCGCAGGCGACCATCAGACCGCCGGCCAACAGCGCGACGATCGAACGGTTGAGCCGATCGATGACCAGCACGGCGTATGCAATGAACAGTAGCGCCGTCGACAGCCAAAACGGATCGAGGCCGAGAATTGTCGCCGATGGCGCAGCCATGCAATCCCCCTGGTGGACCGGGCAGCCTTTGCACGCCGCCCAAGCTTGTCAAGCTGGCAACGCGGTTAACGAACGGCCCTGGTCGAGGCGCGTAGCCCTTCACCGTGGAACCGGCGACGACACCGGACCAAATGGCGCCAGGCGCTAGTGG
>JBGPNG010000116.1:0-5806 GCA_041487395.1 Dongiaceae bacterium | reverse complement strand
GCTGCTCGACGAGCCGTTCTCGGCGCTCGATCCCCTGATCCGCCGCGAGATGCAGTCCGAGCTGCTCCGCCTGCAGAACATGCTGCACAAGACGATCGTCTTCATCACCCATGATTTCGACGAGGCGATCCGGCTGGCCGACCGCGTCGCCATCATGAAGGACGGCGAGATCATCCAGATCGGCGCGCCGGAAGATCTCGTGATCAATCCGGCGACGGCCTATGTGGCGGAGTTCACCCGCGACGTGCAGCGGGCGAAAGTCGTATCCGCGCGCACCCTGATGAGCGCCGCCGAGCCGGGTGCCGACTATGCCGGCCGCGTGGCCGAACGCGCCCGCATCGCGAGCTTCGCCGCCGATATCGTGGGCGCTGAGCGACCCTTCGCCGTGGTCGATGATTCCGGCACCGTCGTCGGGCGGATCGATCGCGACAGGGTCATCGATCTGCTGGCAGGGCGGAATTCCGGCTGATGGCGTTCGCGGCCGACGCATCGAGGTCACGCAAGACGATTTCGATCGCACAATTCGCCTGGATCGCACCGCTGGCTCTCGCTCTGTTGCTATTCGCGCTGCGCGGCGCCTGGCCCTGGGCCGCCGCGATTCCCGACAATTGGCTGGTGCCGATCGCAAGCTGGATCGGCAGCTTCATGCAATGGGTGATCGACACGTTCTTCGGCTTGACGCGGGCGATCAGCGCCCTGCTCGAACTGCCGCTGCAATTCGCCTTCGGCCTTCTGCGCAAGGGGTTCGAAATCGGCCCGCGCGCCACGGCCTGGCAAATTCCCCCGCTCTCCTGGGTCGGCGTCGTGGCCACGGTCGCCATCGTCGGCCATGCCTATGGCGGCTGGCGCCTGGCGCTGGGGGCGGGCGCCGGCTTCCTCTATCTCGCGGTCTTCGGCCAATGGGACAGCGCCATGCTGACCTTGGCGCTGGTTCTGATCTGCCTGCCGCTCGGCGTCGCCATCGGATTGGCGATCGGCATCTGGGGATATCGCCAGCCACGGGTCAATCGCTGGCTCATCCTGCCGATGCTGGACATCGGGCAGGCGACGCCGCAATTCGCCTACCTCGTGCCGATGCTGATGCTGTTCGGCAACAACCCCTCCTCGGCGCTTCTGGCGACCCTTGCCTTCGCCGTGCCGCCCATGGTCCGCGCCACCGTGCTGGCGCTGCACCAAGTGCCGGAGGAGATTCAGGAGTTCGGCCGCATGGTCGGCTGCACGCGCCGTCAGCAACTTTGGCGGATCCTGGTGCCCTCGGCCCGGCCGCTGCTGATGGTGGGGGTCAACCAAGTGGTCATGATGACTCTCAACATGGTGATCATCGCCTCGATGATCGGCGCCGGGGGCCTTGGCTATGACGTTCTGCTGGCGCTGCGGGCGCTGAAGGTGGGCACGGCCTTCGAGGCCGGCATGGCGATCGTGCTGCTGGCCGTCGTCCTCGATCGCCTGAGCCAGGCCATGGCGGTATGGAAGCCCGGCCTCTATGGCGCCGGGCGGCCATTCTGGCAACGCCATGGCCATCTTCTTCTGGCGCTCGCCATCCTCTTCGCCACCACGGGCCTGGGCGTATTGATCCCGGCCATCGACCGCCTGCCGCAGTCCGTAACCATCACGACGGCGCCGCTGTGGGACGCGTCGATCAAATGGATCACGATCCACTACTTCGACAACATCGAGGCGGTTCGCGTGTGGCTGCTGCTGAACATGTTGAACCCGTTCAAGCTCTTCCTGCTATCGATCCCCTGGCTTGTCGTGGTCTTGCTGCTCTTCGCCGCCGGGCTGCACCTGGGCGGTTTGCGCCTCGGGCTGCTCGTGCTTGCGCTGTCGCTGCTGGTGGCGGTGGTGGGCTTGTGGGAGAAAACGATCATCACCGTCTATCTCTGCGGCGTGTCGACGGCGATCGCCTGTCTGATCGGCATTCCCATCGGGGTCTACGCCTCGCGCAGCGATCTGGCCGAACGCGTCATCCGCGCGATCATCGATACGCTGCAGACCATCCCCGCCTTCGTCTATCTGATCCCGGCGGTCATGCTGTTCCGCGTCGGCGACGTCGCGGCCATGATCGGCATCGTCCTCTATTCGGTGACCCCCGCCATCCGTTACACCGATCACGGCATCCGCAAGGTCAATCCGGGCCTGATCGAGGCCGCCAAGGTTTCGGGCTGCACGCGCCGGCAGATGCTCTGGCGCGTCCAGCTTCCGCTCGCCATGCCGGAGATCATGTTGGGCATCAATCAAGTGATCATGCTGGCGCTATCCATGGACATCATCGCCGCCATGATCGGCACCCGCGATCTGGGTCAGGAGGTGTTCGTGGCCCTGGCCAAGGCCGACCCTGGGCGCGGCATCGTCGCGGGTCTCGCCGTCGCCTTCATCGGCATCATCGCCGACCGGCTGATCAGCGCCTGGAGCGCGCGGGTTCGCGAACGCTTCGGACTTTCCGACGCCTGAGCCGGCGTGGCGCGCCGGCCGGGGCCCACCGGCCCCAAACGATGGCGAGAGAATAGAATAATCAGCCGGATGCAAGCAGTGGAAGTTCGCCCTTTGGGCGACCCCTCGGCACGTGCCCTCCATACCGGCAGGAAATCGGCGGGAATCATGGCGGTTCATGGTGGAGCCGAGCGGGATCGAACCGCCGACCTCCTCATTGCGAACGAGGCGCTCTCCCAGCTGAGCTACGGCCCCATATTCCGCGATCGGGCGCGACTATGTTGGTCGCCCCCTGCCCTGTCAAGCGGCCTTGCGCCGCGCGCGGCCTGCCGATAACCTCCGCCGCGGTTTTGCCTTCGGGGCGCGCGGTTTGTCCCGAAACATCAGGCGACGCAGCGGGCGGGATTGAACCCATGGTTTCTCTGGCGCTTCTCGTCGACTGGTCGATCCAGATCTATATCTGGGTGCTGATTGCCTCGGCGATTCTTTCCTGGCTTGTCGCCTTCGACGTGATCAATCGGCGCAACCCATTCGTCACCAAGGTTGGGCAGTTCCTTTACCGCGCGACGGAACCGGCACTGCGGCCGATCCGCCGTGTGCTGCCGCTGATCGCCGGCGTCGATCTCTCGCCTCTCGTGCTGATCCTGTTGCTCATGTTCTTGCGAAATCTGCTGTTTGAATACGTCTTCCGCTGATCTCTTGCCCTTCGTCGCCGTCGCCGACGGCCTGCGCATCCGGGTCCATGCCAAGCCCAATGCGCGGCGCGATGCGATCGAAGGGCTGCGGGCCGAAGCGGATGGCGGTGTGGCGCTGAGAGTGGTAGTGCGGGCGGCACCCGAAGACGGCAAGGCGAATGCGGCCATCCTCAAGCTTCTGGCCGGGGAATGGAGGTTGCCGCGGGCGGCATTGCGTCTGGTCTCGGGCGCGGGCGATCGGCGGAAGTCGTTTCATCTGGCGGGAGAGCCGCGCGCTCTCCTCGCCCATCTCGAAGGGTGGCTGGCGAAATGGACGGAGCGGGCATGAATTCCAAGATCATCGACGGCAAGGCCTTTGCCGAGGGCTTGCGCGATCGTATCGCCAAACGCATCGCGGATTTGAAGGCGAGCCACGGATTGACCCCCGGGCTCGCCGTCGTGCTGGTGGGTGAAAACCTGGCCAGCCAAGTCTATGTGCGCAACAAGGCGAAGCAGACCGTCGAAGTCGGCATGGCCTCATTCAAGCACATGCTGTCGAGGGAAACCGGGCAAGCCGAACTCTTGGCCCTGGTCAAGCGGCTCAATGAAGATGCGCGCGTGAACGGAATCCTCGTCCAACTGCCGCTGCCCAAGCAGATCGATCCCCAAGCCGTTCTCGATGCCATCGATCCGGCCAAGGATGTGGATGGATTTCATGTCGTCAATGCCGGGCGGCTGGCCACCGGCGGGGAAGCGCTGGTGCCCTGCACGCCGCTGGGTTGCCTGATGCTGCTGAAGGATCGCCTGGGCGATCTTTCGGGCAAGCGGGCCGTTGTGCTGGGCCGCTCCAATATTGTTGGCAAACCCATGGCCCAGCTTTTGCTGGGCGAGAACTGCACGGTCACCATCGCCCACTCGCGCACCCGCGATCTGCCGGGCGAATGCCGGCGGGCCGACATCCTGGTGGCGGCCGTCGGTCGGCCGGAAATGGTGCGGGGCGATTGGGTTCAGCCGGGTGCGGCGGTGATCGATGTGGGCATCAACCGGATCGAGCGGGACGGCAAGCCCAAACTGGTGGGCGACGTCGCCTATGATGAGGCAATCAAGGTCGCCGGCGCCATCACCCCCGTGCCCGGGGGCGTCGGGCCGATGACGATCGCTTGTTTGTTGCAGAACACCCTGACCGCCGCCTGCCGCCAGCACGGCATCAAGGCCAACGCCTAAGCGGGACGCGCAGGTATAAAGCGCAAGGCGCGGCTCAAGCATTGGCATCTCCGCCGCCCGCACCCTTGAGGCGCGATTCCTCGCTGGCCGGGACTTGGACCCGCGCAGCCACCTTGTCGATGCGGCCCCATGTCGCCAGGTCGACCGCCACGCCATGGTCGAGCGAGCGGGCAAAGCGGCGGGCCAATTCGCCCTCGTCCAGGACGACGGCCAGGCCAGATTCGGCGGGAGGAAGATTGCCCCCGGCGGTCGAGAGGATTTCCACTTCCCTCGGCCCGTCGTCGAGCAGGGCCGCGGCCAATTCGCCGCCCGGCGAAAGATGGAACAGGCAACCGCCGTCTTCGAAACGGCCGACGAAGCGGCTACCCGGCACCTGCCATGCAACGGTGAAATTGAATCCCCGCGCGCTCGCAAACGAGACGAGGGGTAGCAAGAACAATGGCGAGCGGCATCGCTCGAGGCGAAGCGAGACGGGGCGGTCATCGAACCGGGCCGTCCTGCCGATCGACAGATCGACCGCGGCCCCGGCAAAAGCGAGAGCGCAACGGCCGCCGGCATCGATGACAAGATCGACGCCGCCCCCGGTTCGAAGGCGGGGCGGATGAAAGGCATTTTCCAGACCGCCCAGATCCTGGGAAAGCCGGGCAAGGCCGGGCAGGCCTCTGGCCTCCAGCCACGCCGTCGCGCGGGCGCCATCGCGGTCGACGCCATAGACGGCACCGAGCCCTTCGAGCGCTCGCTGGGCGAGGCGATGGATCTCGAATTGGGAAACCTTCATCGGGATCGGCAGCACCCTCGGCCGCTCACGCGGAGAAGCAAGGAAAGGCCCAGTCGTCCGCGCCCGCCCGGCCGAGGGCCTCGATCGTCGGCGCGCCCTGGAACAAGGTGATTCGGGTCCAGCGATCGGATTTCGGATCGAATTTGCTGGCCCCGAATATGGAGAGCTTGCAGCGCAGCAGATCGACCGGCAGGCATTGGCGCCCCAGCGTGTTGTCGCGGATTTCCGCATAAGGCAGATCGGCCAGGCTCTGAATGCGGCGCAGAATGCCGCGCCACTGCGGTCGTTCGAACAGGAACTCGCCGACACTGAGGTCGCGTTGGTCGGCGGGCAAGCCCATGAGTTCGCCATGAAGGGCGGCCGCCATCAAACCGATGCCGAGCGGCAGTTCCCGCTCCGCGCCGGGTTCATTGAAGCGCTCGCCCAACCGCGGCTCATCCTTTTCGGCGGAGCGATACCAGAAGAAATGGCGCGCCGCCGGATCGCAATAATCGACCGGCAAGGCCCAATCATAGGCTCGCTCGATCAAGCTTCTGAGCTGGCCGAGGGTCATGGCGGGGTTCACATGCTCCTCTTCCGAGGCGCCGGTCCGCTGTTCAAGTTCATCGACCAGCTCGGGATAGAGCTCAATCGCCAGGCTGTTCAGAAGCTCCGAGGATTCCACGCTCAGCTTTGCTTCGGCCTCGCGCAAGAGGCGGTC
>JBGPNG010000115.1:0-5814 GCA_041487395.1 Dongiaceae bacterium | reverse complement strand
CCACAGCCAGCTTCGCTGCGATTTTGGCGATCGGGAATCCAGTCGCTTTCGACGCAAGTGCAGAGGAGCGCGAGACGCGCGGATTCATTTCGATGATGACCAGCCGACCGTCGGCGGGATTGACCGCGAACTGCACGTTGGAGCCGCCGGTATCGACCCCGATCTCGCGCAGCACCGCGATCGAGGCGTTGCGCATGAGCTGGTATTCCTTGTCGGTCAGCGTCAGGGCCGGGGCGACGGTGACGCTGTCGCCGGTATGCACGCCCATGGGATCGACGTTCTCGATGGAGCAGACGATGATGCAATTGTCGGCGCGGTCGCGCACGACCTCCATCTCGAATTCTTTCCAGCCGAGCACCGATTCCTCGATCAGCACGCTGCCGACGGGCGAGGCTCTCAGGCCCCCTTGCACGAAGTGCTCGAACTCGTCGCGGTTGTAGGCGATACCGCCGCCGGTCCCGCCGAGGGTGAAGGAGGGGCGGATCACCGCCGGCAGACCGGTCAGCTCCAGCGTCGCCAGGGCTTCGTCGTAGCTCGACACCATGCGGCCCTTCGGGCTGTCGAGGCCGATGCGCGCCATGGCGTGGCGGAAGAGGTCGCGATCCTCGGCCATCTCGATGGCGCGGGCATTGGCGCCGATCATCTCGACGCCCAGTTCCTGGAGACGGCCGGAGCGATGCAGCGCCATGGCGGTGTTGAGCGCCGTCTGCCCGCCCATGGTGGGCAGCAGGGCATCGGGCTTCTCTCGCTCGATGATGCGCGCGACGATTTCCGGCGTGATCGGCTCGATATATGTCGCGTCGGCCAGTTCCGGATCGGTCATGATCGTCGCCGGGTTGGAATTCACCAAAACGACGCGATAACCTTCCTGGCGCAACGCCTTGCAGGCTTGCGCCCCGGAATAGTCGAACTCGCAAGCCTGGCCGATGACGATCGGCCCGGCGCCGATGATCATGATGGAGCGGATGTCGGTGCGCTTAGGCATGTCTTTCGATCAGCGCGGCGAAGCGCTCGAAGAGATGGCGACTGTCCTGCGGGCCCGGCGAGGCCTCGGGATGGTATTGCACCGAGAACACCGGCTTGCCGTCCACGGCCAGGCCCTCGTTGGAGCCGTCGAAGAGCGAGACATGGGTGGCGCTAATGCCGGCAGGCAGCGATTCGGGGATCACGGAGAAACCATGGTTTTGGCTGGTGATTTCCACCTTGCCGGTGGTCAAATCCTTGACCGGGTGGTTGGCGCCATGATGGCCGAGATGCATTTTCTTCGTGCGCCCGCCCAATGCCAGTGCCAGCAATTGATGGCCCAGGCAGATGCCGAAAAGCGGAATGCCGGTGCCCAGAAGTTTCCGGATCGTGGGCACGGCATAGACGCCGGTCGCCGCCGGATCGCCCGGGCCGTTGGCGAGAAAGATGCCATCCGGTTTATGGCCGAGAATTTCCTCGGCGGTTGCCGTCGCCGGCACGACCGTGACGCTGGCGCCGACATTGGCGAGACAACGCAGAATATTTCGCTTCGCCCCGTAGTCGACCGCGACCACATGGAAACGCGGCGCTTCTTGCCGGCCATAACCCAAGCCAAGCGCCCAGGGCATCTCGTCCCAGCGATAGCTCTGGCGGCAACTGACCTCCATCGCCAGATCCATGCCCTCGAGGCCGGGCCAGGCCGCGGCCTTGGCCTTGAGGGCGGCGAGGTCAAAGCGGCCATCCGGCGCGTGGGCGATGACGCCTGTCGGCGCGCCGCCTTCGCGGATGCGCCGCGTCAGGCGCCGCGTGTCGATGCCGGTAAGGCCGACGAGATTGCGCGACGTCAGCCAGGCATCGAGATGCTGGGTGGCGCGCCAGTTCGACGGTTCGCTGATGGCGGCACTCAGAACCAAGCCACGGGCGGCCGGGGTCGTGGTCTCGATGTCCTCGGCATTGGCGCCGACATTGCCGATATGGGGAAAGGTAAAGGTGATGATCTGACCGGCGTAGCTGGGATCGGTGAGGATTTCCTGGTAGCCGGTCATGGAGGTGTTGATGCAGACCTCGCCGACGGCATCGCCCAGGGCCCCGACGCCATGACCCGCCAGCACCGTCCCATCGGCCAGCACGAGTCGGCCGGTGGCAACGGCCCCCGCCCGGCCGTTCGGCTGGGCGCGGGGCGCGGGGCGAGGCTCGCTCATCGGCGGGACCTTGAAGGGCAGGAGAAATCGGCGGGCGCGGCCGGTCCATTACGCCATCGCGTAGCCCGCGTCAAGCCGTGCGATACTGCGATTTTCTCAAATTATTTCAAATGCTTGAGCCGGCCGATGCCGAGTTGCCCAAGGGGCCCCCTTGGGTTAACGTCTTTGCCTTCGTTTCCGCCCCCGATTCCCTGGGTGAAGCCATGCTCCGCCAACGATTGAACGATGCCTATAAGCAGGCGATGAAGGCGCGCGATCCGCGCGGCGTCTCCACCATGCGCATGGTGCTGGCCCAGTTGAAGGATCGCGACATCGCGGCGCGGCCCGCCGGCAATGCGACGGGCATCGGCGAAGGCGAGATCCTCGACTTGCTGCAGAAGATGGTGAAGCAGCGCCAGGAGAGCATCGTGCTCTATAAACAGGGCAACCGGCCCGATCTGGTGCAGCAGGAAGAAGAAGAGATCGCGGTCATCGAACGTTTCATGCCCAAACAGCTCGATGCGTCGCAAACCGCCGCCGCGATCGAGGCGGCGTTAAGCGAAACCGGCGCCCAGTCCCTGAAGGACATGGGCAAGGTCATGGCAATGTTGAAGGAGCGTTTTGCCGGCAAGCTGGATTTCGCCAAGGCGGGCCCGCTGGTGAAGGAACGCCTCTCCCGTTAGACTGACGCGTTTGACTGTCGGGCCGCCTCCGGCCAGGCGAGGCTGTCGCATGAGTTTCACGCCCCAGTTCCTCGACGAATTGCGCCAGCGCGTTTCCCTGGCGAGCGTCATCGCACGCAAGGTAAAGCTGCAGCGGCGCGGCCGCGAACATACCGGGCTCTGTCCCTTCCACAATGAGAAGTCGCCGTCCTTCACCGTCAGCGACGAGAAGGGCTTCTTCCATTGCTTCGGCTGCGGGGCCCATGGCGATGTCATCGGCTTCGTCATGCGCGCCGAGGGCTTGAGCTTTCCCGAATCGGTCGAGCGTCTGGCCCGCGAAGCAGGGCTGCCGATCCCGGTCTCCTCGCCGGAAGAAAGCGCGCGGGCCGAGCGCCAGGCCACATTGGTCTCCGCGCTTGAAACCGCCGCGGCGTGGTACGAGCAGCAATTGAAGCTGCCGGTGGGCCGCGAGGCCCTCGATTACCTTAAGCGGCGGGGCTTGAGCGAGGCGACCGTCGCCCGCTTCCGTTTAGGTTATGCGCCCGAGGGACGCAGCGCTTTGCGCGACGCTTTGGACAAAGCTGGCGTCTCTCTCGAGCTTTCGATCGAGGCAGGACTGATCGGCAAGCGCGAGGATGGAAATCTGTTCGATCGCATGCGCGGCCGGGTGATCTTCCCCATCGCCGACCGGCGCGGCCGGGTGATCGCCTTCGGCGGGCGCGTCCTGGGCGACGGGCAGCCGAAATATCTGAATTCGCCGGAAACCCCGCTTTTCCATAAAGGCCGCACGCTCTATGGCCTGAGCCAGGCCCTGCGTCCGGCCCGGGACAGCGGCGAAATCATCGTCGCCGAGGGCTATATGGATGTGATCGGGCTGGCCCAGGCGGGCTTCGCGCAATCCGTCGCCCCCCTGGGCACTGCGCTGACCGAGGAGCAGATGGGCGAACTCTGGCGCCTGGTGCCCGAACCGACCCTTTGTTTCGACGGCGACCCGGCGGGCGAGCGCGCCGCATCCCGGGCGGCCGAACGGGCGTTGCCGCTGCTGAAGCCCGGCCAATCCCTGCGCTTCGCGTTGCTGCCCGCCGGCGAAGACCCCGATACGCTGATATTGGCCCAAGGCGCGGGCGCCATGCGCGCCGTGCTGGACGGGGCCTTGCCGCTGGCGGAGATGGTCTGGCGCTCCGGCGTCCTCGGGCGGCATTTCGAAACGCCGGAACGCCGGGCGGGCCTGCGCCAGGAAATCCGCGAGCGCCTGTCCCGGATCGCCGACCGTCCGGTGCAGGAGGCCTATCGCGCCGATTTCGATCGCCGGCTGGACCAGCTTTTCGGCCTCGGCAGCCCCGTTCGGCCGAACAAACCAGGGGAAAAGCGGCGGTTCGGGCCGCCCCCGGCCGTGGGCGGTGAGGCCGCCCGGCAAGCCAGCCACGATGCGCTGGGCCTGCAAGGTGAGGTGATATTGGCCACTCTGATCAACCACCCGCTGCTGGTTCCCGCCCGCCTGGAGGAACTGGCCCATCTGATCCTGCCGGCCGGCCAACTTGACAAGCTTCGTCAAGCCATTATAGACCTCGCCGCGCGCAATCCCGACCTTGACCCAGAGGCCCTGAAGGATCATCTAACCAGCCAGGGTTTTGCGGCCGTTCTGCCCGATCTCTTGCGGCGGGCGGCGATCAGCCGCTTTACGCTGACGTCGGCATCGAGCGAGACCGCAGCCGAGGGGCTGGATCACGTGCTGGGATTGTTGCGCGAGCGCGCCATGCGGCATGAGGCCGACACGGCCGCCCGGCAATTCGGCGAGCAGTTGACGGGCGAGTCGCAAGCCCGTTTCGAAGCGGCGCGCGATCTTGCGCTGGATGGCGAAAGCCGCCGGCGCGATATCGACGGGCCGGAACAAGTGGGCTGATCGCCCTCATCTTGGCAGGAATGAAAAATTACATGGCGGCGAAAGCTCCGGCAAAAGGCGAGACCAACGAAACCCGCGAAGAAGCGGCCGACGGCCCGCTGATGGACGGCTTCAGCGCGGCGGTCAAGAAGATGGTCGCCCGCGGCAAGGAGCGCGGCTACATCACCTACGACGAGCTGAACGCCGCCTTGCCGCAGACCGAGATGTCCTCCGAGCAGATCGAAGACACCATGGCGATGCTCATCGAGATGGGCATCAACCTGGTGGACGGCGAGGAGCCGGAGGCCGAAGGTGACGGCGGCGACGAAGCCAATATGTCGCTGGCGGCCATGGAGCTGGAACTGCTCCCGGGCATGGTCGAGACCCTCGACAAGGTTGCCGCCATCTTCAAGAAATTCGACAAGCTGCTGATCAAGCGGCTGGCGACCTATAACGACGGCGGCAAGCCGACGCCGCAGAGCGAGAAGAAGATCACGGCCATGACGGCCGAGCTCAGCCAGCTCATGCTCTCGATCAGGCTCAACAACGGACGCATCGAGCAGCTGGTCGAGCAGGTCTATAACCTGAACCGTCGGCTGATCGGCTTCGAGGGCCAGTTGCTGCGCCTGGCCCAGAAGGCGGGCGTCAAGCGCGAGGAATTCATCACGCGCTATCAGGGCACGGAACACAACTCGCGCTGGATCGGCAATCTCGCGAAACTCGCCGGCAAGGGCTGGCGCGACTTCAGCGGCAAGCACAGGGAAGACGTGAAGCTCCTGCGCGGCCAGATCCTGTTGATCGGCGAAGCGACCTTGCTGCCGCTGCCCGAATTCCGCCGGGTCGTGGGCATCATCCAGCGCGGCGAGCGCGAGGCCAGCCGGGCCAAGAAGGAAATGGTCGAGGCCAATCTGCGCCTCGTCATCTCCATCGCCAAGAAATACACCAATCGCGGGCTGCAATTCCTCGACCTCATCCAGGAAGGCAACATCGGCCTGATGAAGGCGGTCGACAAGTTCGAATACCGTCGCGGCTACAAGTTCAGTACCTATGCGACATGGTGGATCCGGCAGGCGATCACCCGCTCGATCGCCGATCAGGCCCGCACCATCCGCATCCCGGTCCACAT
>JBGPNG010000114.1:0-5845 GCA_041487395.1 Dongiaceae bacterium | reverse complement strand
TCCTCGATGCGGTCGAGGATATTCTCGGCGGCAATATCCTTCTCTACCACGCCCAGTGGTTCATCAAAGAGCCCCAAACCCCGGATTTCGTCTCCCTGCATCAGGATTCCGCCTATTGGTCGCTGACATCCTCGGAGGGGTTGTCTGCCTGGGTCGCCTTCGATCTCAGCGATCATGAGAGCGGTTGCATGCAAGTCATCCCGGATTCGCACAGAGAGGCGCTGGCGCATGTCGACAGGAAGGCGCCGGACAACATGCTTTGGCGGGGTCAGACGGTGGCGGCCAAGATCGATAAATCCAAAGCGGTCGACATCCCGCTTCGGCCGGGCGAGATGTCGTTCCATCATGCGCGGATCATCCATGGCTCGGGCCCCAATACGTCCAACCGCCGGCGCATAGGCTATTCCATCCGCTATATCCCGACCTGGGTCGGCCGCCAGGGGCCGCGGGATTCCGCGATGCTGGTCCGTGGCGTGGACAACTACGGGCATTTCGATCTGGAGCCGGCGCCGAAGGCCGATTACGAGCCGGCGGGAATTCAACTCCACGCGGAAATAAACCGGCGGTTCATGGAGCACTACACCTCGGCGAAGCCGGAGCACGCTGCCTGAGGGATGGATAGCGCAAGCGCTGTCGGCGACGAGCGGGTCGCCATCGACCACGATGAGATCGGCAAGCACACCTTCGGCTGAAAGCTATTCGAAGCGCGATTGAACCCATCTGATCGCGGCCGAAAACCCATCGCGCTGCACCCGCTCGAATAGTTCTGTCTTGAAGGCATCCGGGGCAAGGCAGAGCGCCACGAACGCATCTTCCCCCATGGCGATGGCGGCATTGAAGCCCATGATCTCATAGCTTCTGTTCACGGCGAGCTTGTTCGCGTGCCAGATTTCAGGCGATATTCCGTTCAGCTTCTTGGCCCAGTGCCGGACCCGGTTTTCGATCTGGCCGGTCGCACAAATTTCGTTGACCAATCCCATTCGCTCGGCTTTCGCCGCGGAAACCGGTTCGCCGGTCAGCAGGATTTCCTTGGCGTGGCGCATGCCCATGACCCAGGGGCTGATCATGAACGGCGGGCTCGCTGCCACGCGGCATTCCGGTTCCCCCAGCATGGCGCCTTCGCCTGCAAGCACGAAATCGCAGGCCATTGCGAGTTCGAAGGCGCCCCCCAGGCAATGGCCTTCCACGGCGGCGATCACCGGCTTCTTGAAGTTCCAGACGCGCCAACAGGCATCATTGCCCGGACGGATATGGTCGCGAACGCCGTCGGCCGAGGCTCCGCCAAGCTCGTCCAGTGCTGCCGGCAGATCATAGCCCGAGGAGAAGTTTCCGCCGCTGCCCCGGATCGCCACGCAGCGGACCCGATCGTCCCGTTCGGATTCCGCGAGGGCCTCGTTCAGCTCCGCCCACTGGGTGCGATCGAACGCATTCATCACCAGAGGCCGATGGAGCCTGATCCAGCAGATCGATTCCTCGCGCCGGATCTCGAGCGCCGCCCATGTCTTGGTCATTCTCGAATTCCCCGAAGCCCACAATCCTGCGCCAGTCTATCGAGCGATGTTCGCCCGACCGCCCCATCTTCGGTCGAGCGTGCGTGTTCGAATCGCTCCGATCCTACGCAGACGCCAGATAATCATAAGCCGACAGCGCATGGGTGCGAACGATATGCAGGAATTCGTCGATCTCCACCCGTTCGTCCACTTTGCCCATGACCCGCGGGGAGGGGCCGTAGACGTAAGCCGGCACGTCACGATAACGCCACAACCGCGTGTCGGTGCCGCCGAGCCCGACGATGGGCTGCGGCTCGAACCCCTTCAGGGCCTTCACATTGGCCTGCAAAATGCCAACCATCTCATGCTCCGGATCGCACCAGTTCGGCGGGCTGAAATTGACTTCCGTCATGGTGGCCTGCGGATAACGGGCAACGATCTCCCGAATCCTGGACATGATTTCTTCCTTGGCCATTCCGATGGGAAGGCGGAAGTCGGCCTCGAAGCTGCATTCGGCCGGAATCATGTTTACCTTGAGCCCGCCTCGGATTACGCCGACGTTGAAGGTTACCTTGCGCATCACGCTCGATGCGCCCCTGCCCAACGCGAGGTCGACCGCATCCGCGGAGCGATCCAGCACCGCCGAGACATTGCCCGGTAGTGAGGCCTCCAGGCGGGCAAGCGTTGCCAGCTCCTGGATAAGGCTGGAGGCGATCGCCGTCGCGCTCTCGCTCAGATGCGTGTAGGCGGCATGAGCGCCCGGGGTTCTGAGGGTGAAGGTCAGCCACAGCGGTCCCTTCTCGCCGAAACGCACGGTCGTGGGATCGCTGGGCTCCCCGTTGAGGCAGCAATCGCCATGAACCTCGGGATGATGCTCCAACAAATGGCGCGCGCCCCAGGGGCCGAAGGTTTCCTCGTCCGAGACGACCGTCAATGTCAACCGCCCGCGCAGCCTGTCCCGGAGGCGATGCAGATAGGCGTAAGTGAAGATCGATGCCGTGGTGCCGCATTTCATGTCCACGGCACCACGGCCCCAGATGCAACCCTCGGCGACTTCGCCGCTCCACGGTCCATGAGCCCAGGCGTCGTTTTCCCCGACGGGAAAGACGTCGATATGGCCGTTCAGCACCAGATGGTGGCCGGGCATTTTGCCCGCGAAGCTGGCGATGAAATTCGGCATCTCGGGATGCGGCGAAATCATGCGATGCGCCAACCCCTCGGCTTCGAGAAACGCCCGAACATGCTCGCCGGCCTTGCGCGTGTCGCCGGGGGGATTGGGGCTGCGCGCCTGGATGAAGCGGCTGAGAAAATCGATAAGCCTGTCTCGATCGCGTTCGATCCAATCAAGGATCTCTGTTTTAACGTCGCTCAATTCTTTCTCCTCGGCAGCTCGGGGATCGGACCGGGGTAATAGGGCAGGCGGTCGATGCGCGGATTCCAGCTTCCATCGGCGACGACCTTGCGCACGTGGGCGGCGATATCCTCCATCCTGGCGAACCAGACCTTGCCCTTGGTCTGCATATGGCGAATGAGTCCGACCAGGGCCGCCGCGCGGGCGAGCCGTCCCATGATCATCGGGTGCCAGACGGAGATCCAAAGCCCGCCATACTCCCAGGCGGCATCGAATTCCTCCCGGAAGACATCCATGGCATGGGAGGGCGCCTTGATCGGCATCATATAGCCGAGGTCCCGGGTCACCATGAAATGCGCCCAGTCGTCCATGGCGTAATGAGAGGGCAGTTCGACCACCCGGCCCTTGCCGTTGTCCAACAGATAGGGGATGTCGTCGCCAAACAGGGAGGCGTCATAAGCCAATCCCCGTTGCACCAGAAAATCGAGCGAATGGGCCGAGAATCGATATGAGGGTGCTCGATATCCCCGCGGCGGCTGTCCTGTTGCCTTGACGATCGCATCGATACTGCGCTCGAACCAATAGAGTTCGTCCTCCGGCGCCAGTTCGTTGGGATGTTCGTGGAGATATCCATGATGGGCGATCTCATGCCCGCCCGCGAGAATGATCTCGACCGTCGCCGGATAGCGTTCGATGCACCAGGCAGGCAGAAAGAAAGTCTGTTGGATTCCGAACTCGCGATAGATATCCACCAGCCTCGGCACGGCCACATCCGGATCGTAGCGCAGCATCGACATGGTCATGAGCTTGTTGTTGGCGCTCTCGTGATGGGCGAGGTGCAGGATGCTGTCCGCATCCATGTCGAAGGTGATGGCGACGGCACAACGATGGCCATCCGGCCAGGGTATGGGGTTGCGAATCAAGCCATGGCTCCTTTCCCGATGGAACGCGGACCGCCGGCGATCGATCCGGCACCCGGTTCTTTTGGCCTCAGTCTATACCGGCGCGGCGGCGGACGGCGGCCATGGCAGGGCTTCGGTCGTAGGCTCGATAGAGTTCCTCGCGCAGAACCGGCGCCGGTGTCGCGTTGATATTCTCGAACAGGGCCACGCGCATCGCCGTCGGGCTGCAGCACATATCCCAGACGAGATTGAACAAGCGGTTCTTGTCGCGGGCCGAGAATTTGTGGCCCGGCAAATATTCGTCCAACAGAGAGCCGATGTCGCTGCGCTCCCATGTGGCGCGCGGGACGCGGCTGATCAGGCCCTGGCCGCTGAGATCGCGGAGCAGTTGCATGATGCGGGGATAGGCCTCGATGCTGTGCAGCCGGCCGGCGGTGACGAACACATGATCGGGCAGCATGACGCCGCTCTCGGTGGGCTTGGCGCGTTCCACGGCCGCGGTCATCATGCCGCGCAGCGTAGCGGCATAGGCGATGACCTCGGTGACCATGGCGCGCACGGCGGGAATCTGGTCGGTGCCCAATGCGTCGACGATAAGCTGTGCTGCGCCGGCGAAAAGTTCCGCCCGATATGAAAGGCGCGTGGCGACCTTCCAGAAGGCGAATTGACCCAGGATGTTGTAAATGTCGGCGGTCGTTCGGTTCTTGTAGCTGAAGACATATTCCCAGGGAATGAAGACGCGATCGAAGATCAGAATGCCGTCGGCTTCTTCGCCCTGGCTGTCCAGGGGATGGTCTTCGCTATCTTCCGCGCCGCTGGTCGTTCCTTCGCGCAGCAGAAGTTTAAGTCCGGCGGCGTTCGCTGGCACGGCTGCCCATATCATGCATTCTTCCGGCATGCCGGGGGTGGGCGGCGGCATGGAAATCGTGCCGATGTTGCCCTGGGCGAGCACGGAATTGCCTGCCTTCGCGCCGGAAACGACGATCCCGTCCTTGCGCTCCTCCACCACGCGAAGGCGGCTCGCGCGCTCTGCCATCGGCATTTTGCGATCGACCTGGACGTCGATGATGATGTCGGCGCTGGTCAGGTTGTTTTCGCGGCCGACCTTGAGGAAGTTCAGAATCTTGTCGAGCGCTTCCGGCTCCTCCTTGCGGACCAGATGGTTCCAGGCCACGAAGGAGATCGCCTTCACCGGGCCGTAGTCAGGCGGGCGGCCGAAGGCGCCGAATGTCAAACCCGTGCTCCATTTGATCATTTCGTCATAACGCCAGAGGTCCTCGACCGTGCGCGGCACCATCCAGGCGGTCGAGCTGCGCTTGCCCATCTCCGGATCGACGACCGTCAACTTGTCGCGGGTTCCCGGGGCATGCTGGGCGTCGAAATACTTTGCCAGTTGGTCGATGCCGCGAGCGAGCGTCGGTTCCCGTGTGACGTCCGGCACGTCGCGGCCGTTCACCACGACATGGCGGCCATCCCTCAGGCTCTCCCGGAATTCGGCGCCGGTGCGCAAGTGGGGATCGCCGCTGCTCTGGGTCACTGGTTTGCTGACGACGTATTCGCGGAAACCCTTGGTTTTGAGCGTCGCCTGGGCCATGGCCGTCGTCCTTTGCTCGAAATTGGCCGCCGGCTGCAACCGGCCGAAAGACCTTTGAATGGCGGCAAGGCCAGCATTGCAGAGCGCCCCTTCATAGGGAAATATAATTTATGAATCGGGAGCATAAGAAAACTTGATCGATCTTTCGCTGCGCGCCTTGCGTTATTTCGCCACGGCCGCCGATCTGGGCAACGTCACCTTGGCGGCGAAGTCGCTGAATGTGTCGCAGCCCTCGGTCTCGTTGGCGATTACTCTGCTCGAGCGGCGGCCGGGCATGCCGGTGGTCGCCGGCATGGCACCGCCGGCGTTTCAGGCCCCGGCCCGTCTCCTGTTCCGGTGGGCGCTCGTCATCGGCTGCGTTGGGGACGGGTCGCTCCGGCGCCGGGCGACAAGGACGATGCCGGCGCCTAGCGCCAGATAGAACCAGACGGCGAGGGCCAAATGATAAGCCGCAAAATTGTTTACGACCCAGCCGACATGTTGAATTTTCATCATTTGGATCGGATGG
>JBGPNG010000113.1:0-5881 GCA_041487395.1 Dongiaceae bacterium | reverse complement strand
CTCGGCCCGCGCCGGCCATGCCGCAATGCCCATAAAAAAAAGGCCAAGCGCGAGCGCCGGCCCGAGCCGGCCGGCAAACCGCTGGATCCAGGACCGAGCTAGAATATGCCCTCGAACAAGGCCTTCTTGCGCCGCTTGATGGTGGGCGTGGCGCCGGTCGTGGCCGGCTGGCCAAGTGCGGCATTTTGCTGCAGGCGCTGCTGCTCGGCGGTCGGATCGACGATGGTGCCGGCGGGCTCCGGCGCGCGCCAGAAGACGAGGCGGTCGAGCAGCGTGTTGCTGGCGGCGGTCTCCGCGGCGGCTTCTTGATTGACCTCCGTGCGGATATTGGGGTCGGCGCCCGTCACACCGGCGGTCTGCAACAATGCCTGCTCGCCGGAGGATTGGGAGGAGGCCGCCTCCGCGCTCGGAGCGCCGGCCGTGGAATTGGCCAGAAGCGCGTTTTCGGCCGTCACCTGAGGCGAGCCTTCCTGGGGCCGCGGCGCGCCGGGCGTCGGCGTGGGCAGGTTATAATCCGGCGGCATGCTGAGCGGGGCCTGGGACACGACCTGGAATTCGTCGGGCGGATTCTTGCCCAGGCCAACCGCCTGTTTGGCCGCCTCGCAACCGGTCATGGCAACAGCGGTCGCCAGCACTAAGATCAAGGTGTGAACCTTCATGCTACCCCTCCAGACGGGCGGGATTCTTACTCTTTCCCCCGCCATCAAACAACCCATCGATAATCAGCAACACCACCCCGACGCTAAGCGCCGAATCCGCCAAATTGAAGGCGGGCCAGTGGTAGCCTCCCAGATGAACATCGATGAAGTCGAAAACCGCCCCCAGGCGAAGCCGATCGACCACGTTGCCCAAGGCGCCGCCGATGATGAGGCCAAGCGCAACGGCCGGAATGGCGCGGGTAACGCGCAAGAGCCAGACCGTCATTCCCGATGCTATGGCCAGGGCCAGGGCCGATAGAATATAGGGCCCGCTGGGCAGCGTCATGGTCAGCAGGCTGAATCCCACGCCGTGGTTCCACGCCTTCACCAGGCTGAGGAAGGATGTCAGTTGGATATCGCCGGCGCTGAGCCAGCCCCGCATCAAGGGTTTGCTGATCTGGTCGAGAACGACGACGAATCCTGCGATTGCCAGGCCAAGCCGGCGAATGGCGCTCACCTTACCACCTCGGCGCAACGCCGGCAGAGATGGTCGACCCCGGGGTCAGCCGCGGGCCGGGCGACTTCCGGCAGGACGCGCCAGCAGCGCTCGCATTTCTCGCCTTCGGCCAGCCCGACGACGACGCCCAGATCCGCCACGTCCGCCAGGCTGAAGGCGCCGGCCGGTGCCGCTTCGATCCGCAGCGTCGCCGATGAGGTGATGGCGAGTTCGGCCAAATCGAGGCCGTCGAGCGCCTCGGCATAGATGGCCGGCGCATAGACCGTGGGATGGGCCTGGAGGGAGGAGCCGATGCGCTTGGCCGCGCGTTCCAACTCGATGGCGCCGGTCACCACCCGGCGCAGATCGCGCAACCGGTTCCAGCGCTGCCCCAGCGCCTCGTCGCGCCAAGTGCCGGGCAGGTTCGGGAAGCGGCGCAGATGCACGCTCTCCTCCGCCCCGCCGGGCCTTGCCCACCAGGCTTCCTCGGCGGTGAAACAGCAGATCGGCGCCAGCCAGGCGGTGAGGCAGGAAAAAAGATGGTCGAGCACCGTGCGGCAGGCGCGCCGGCGCAAGGAGTCGGGCCGGTCGCAATAGAGCGCGTCCTTGCGGGTGTCGAAATAGAAGGCGGACAGATCGACGGCGCAGAAATTGTGCAGCGCCGTGAACAGGCTGTGGAAGTCGTAGGCTTCGATGTCGCGGCGCACCTCGCCATCCATCTCCCACAGGCGATGGAGCACCCAGCGCTCAAGCGCCGGCATGTCGGGCTCGGGCAGACGCTCGGCCGCCTTGAATCCGTCGAGCGCGCCCAACAGGTAGCGCAGCGTATTGCGCAAGCGGCGATAGGCTTCGGCATGATGCTTCAGCGTTTCCGGCCCGATCTTGAGATCGTCCGAATAATCGGAGGCCACGACCCAGATGCGCAGGATGTCGGCGCCGTATTGCTTCATCACATCCTGGGGGGCGACGACATTGCCGAGCGACTTGGACATCTTGCGGCCCTGCTCGTCGAGCACGAAGCCATGGGTCAGCACCGCCTCGTAAGGTGCCCGCCCGCGCGTGCCGCAGCTCTCCAGCAGCGAGGAATGAAACCAGCCGCGATGCTGGTCGGAGCCTTCGAGATAGAGGGAGGCCGGCCAGGCGAGTTCGGGATTGCCCTCGAGCACGAAGCTGTGGCTGGAGCCGGATTCGAACCAGACCTCGACGATGTCGCTGATCTGCTCGTAGGCGGCCGGATTGCGGTCATTGCCCAGGAAGCGCGCCGGCGGGCTGTTGAACCAGGCATCGGCCCCCTCGGTTTCGAAAGCCGCGGCGATGCGTTCGACGACCATGGGATCGCGCAGCGGTTCCCCGGTTTTCCTGTCGACGAAGACCGCGATGGGCACGCCCCAGGCGCGCTGGCGCGAGATGCACCAATCGGGGCGGCTCTCGATCATGGAATAGAGGCGATTGCGACCCTGCGGCGGGATGAACACGGTGTCGTCGATGGCGGCCAGCGCCTTCTGGCGCAGGTCGTTCTTGTCCATCGAGATGAACCATTGCGGCGTATTGCGAAAGATGAGCGGCGCCTTGGAGCGCCAGCTATGAGGATAGCTGTGGGTCAGTTTGCCCTCGGCCAGCAAATGGCCCGATTCCTTGAGCGCCGTCACCACGGCGGGATCGCCATCGCTTTTCTTGCCCCTCGGATTCAGCACGCATTTGCCGGCGAACAGCGGAACATGGGGCAGATAGCGGCTGTCGCCGTCGATCGTCTGCGGCACCTCGATGTCATTTGCGCGGCCGAGATCGTAATCGTCGGCGCCATGGCCGGGCGCGATATGGACCAGGCCCGTGCCCTGCTCGGTCGTGACGAACCCTCCGGCAAGCATCGGCACGGTGAATTCATAACCCTTGCCGGCGAAGGGATGGCGACAGACGGTGCCGGCCAGCCGCGTACCCGGGCCTGACCAGAGCGAAGTCGATTGGGAAATACCGACGGCATCTTCGAATGAAGATTTGAGTTCGGTCGCGACGACGAATTTATCGCCCGGCTTGACCGCACTGCCTTCCGTCACCGCGTCCGCCTGGATAAGCTGATATTCGATCGCCTCCCCATAGGCAATGGCGCGATTGCCGGGAATGGTCCAAGGCGTCGTCGTCCAGACCGCGGCCGCGGCACCGCCGAAGATGGGGTCGCGCGCGGTCAGAATCGGGAAACGGACATGGATCGTGGTCGAGGTATGGTCGTGATATTCGACCTCGGCGTCGGCCAGCGCCGTCTTTTCCACCACCGACCAGAGCACCGGCTTGGAGCCACGGAACAGCCCGCCGTTCAGCAGAAACTTGCCGATCTCGCGCATGATTTGCGCTTCGGCGCCATAGGACATGGTGGTATAGGGGTTGGCCCAATCGCCCTCGACCCCCAGGCGCTTGAACTCCTCGCGCTGGTGTTCCACCCAATATGCGGCGAACTCGCGGCATTCCTTGCGGAACTCGACGATGGGCACGGCATCCTTGTCCTTGCCCTTGGCCCGATATTGTTCCTCGATCTTCCATTCGATGGGCAGGCCGTGGCAGTCCCAGCCCGGCACGTAATTCGCATCCTTGCCCAGCATCTGCTGTGCACGGTTGACCACGTCCTTCAGGATCTTGTTGAGGGCATGGCCGATATGGATCGCGCCATTGGCATAGGGCGGTCCGTCGTGGAGCACGAATTTCGGCCGGCCCTTGGAGGATTGGCGCAGCTTCTTGTAAAGCCCCATCGCCTCCCAGCGCTTCAGCATCTCGGGCTCGCGCTCCGGCAGATTGCCGCGCATGGCGAAATCCGTGCGCGGCAGGAAGACGGTCGATTTGTAATCCACGCTCATCGTCTCACGGTTTGATATCGGTTTTGGGCCGCAGGGCGCCCTCATAGACATTCGTCGCTGGCCGCGGCTTGCCCACCGGGCGGTTGCGCGGTGCCGCGTGACCCGGCGCCGGCCCGTCGTAGTGGGCGAGCCGCGCGCGAGCCTCGGCGCTGTCGGCGGCGATCTGGGTTTTGAGGGCACCCAGCCCGGCGAATTTGCGTTCCGCGCGGATGAAGTCGATGAGCGCCACTCGCAGATGCCGGCCATAAAGGTCGCCGGCGAAATCGAAGAGATGGACCTCGAGCTGGACGCGCGTGCCGCCGACGGTGGGGCGGTTGCCGAGATTGGCCACGCCGTCCAGCCAGTCCGTGCCGCGGCCTTCGTCGATGCCGGCCTTCACGGCATAGACGCCAAGTGCCGGCTGCAGATAATCGCCGAGCGCGATATTGGCGGTGGGAAATCCAAGAAGTCGCCCGCGCCGATCGCCCGCCTCGACCCTGCCCTCGATTTCCCAGGGTCGGCCGAGCAGGCGGGCCGCACTGCGCGGATCGCCGGCGCCGAGATTGTCGCGGACCCTGGTCGAGGAATAGACCACGCCCGCACCATCGCTCGCCGCCGCGACCGAGCTGACGCCGAAACCGGCGGCCCGGCCGAGATCGCCGAGGAGTTCGGCATTGCCGCTGCGGCGGTGGCCAAAAACGAAATCATATCCCACCACGACATGGGCCGGCTCGATGCCCTGGCCCAGCACTTCCACGATGAAGGATTCCGGGCTGCGCGCCGCCATGGCGCGGTCGAAGGCGAGCAGATAGATGTAATCGACCCCGATCGCCTCCAACTGACGCAGCTTGATGCGGAAGGGGGTCAGGCGAAACGCCGGGCGGTCGGGCTGAAAATATTCGCGCGGATGCGGTTCGAAGGTCAGCACGCCGCAGGGCGCATCCATCCCGTCGGCCAGCCGCACCGCCTCGGCGATGACCTTCTGATGGCCGAGGTGGACGCCGTCGAAATTCCCCAATGCGACGACCGCGCCGCGGGCCTCGACGGGAATCTCGGTATGATGGCGGAAAAGACGCATGGCGACGGGAAGATAACGCGAGAGGTCCGCCGCTGGATAGGGCCGCCGCCTATTCGGCGGCTTGAGGAACCGGGCGGCGTTGAACCTTCAGCGAGGCATCGCCGGAGATCACCACTGTCTTGCCCACGGTGCAGACGGTCCCAAGGGCAACGCGACTTTTTCCTCGATCGACAAAGGTCACCGTCACCCGGGCGCGAACCGTATCGCCGATGCGAACAGGCGCACGGAATTTCAAATTCTGGCTGATGTAGATGCAGCCCGGACCGGGCAGCTTGGTGCCGAGAACGGTGGAAATGAAACTCGCCGTCAGCATGCCATGGGCAATACGGCCCTTGAACATCGTGTCCTTGGCGAAGTCGTTGTCGAGATGGACCGGATTGATGTCGCCCGAAATGCCGGCGAACAGCACGATATCGGCATCGGTCACCGTCTTGCTGTGGATCGCCGTCATGCCGACCTCGAGGTCCTCGAGGTAATAGCCGTGCAACTCCTGCATTCTGGTCCCCCGTCACTCTCGGTCGGTCGGCCGACTCGGCGCCGCTCCTATTGCAGTGCAATATACCGGGCCGGAGTTGCCCCGGCAAGCTGCTCTGCTATGACATTGCAGAGCAAAAACTGCCGGGCCCGGCTGGATTTTTGGGTGATTTTAGCCGGATTCAGGTGGGATCCAGCGCCGCGAGGTCGATGGGGAGTTGGCCGGTGACGCCGGCCTGAAGCAGGGCTTAGGGGGTTACGGGAGGGGTTGCCGGGACATAGCACCAATTCATCTTCGATTTTGAATTAAGTATTATGTCACCTGAATTGCACCTGAATTGCACCTGAATTGCGTAATTGCGGCGCCGGG